>RBKG01000031.1 GCA_003640335.1 Porphyromonas sp. | reverse complement strand
GGGCGAGCAAGTGTTCAAGAAAAAAGAGATTTTGTAATTGTCTAAGTGCTTGTTATTTCGGGAAAAAGCAGTATCTTTGCAGTGTTTAGTGTGGGGTAGTAGCGTCTATCCTGCAACTGTCCGAGAGATAACTAATTAAGTATAAATAGATTAAAACTAAAAGATGCCTACAATTCAACAATTGGTTAGAAAGGGTCGCGAAGTAATCGTAGAGAAGGGAAAGAGCCCTGCTCTAGATTCTTGCCCTCAGCGTCGTGGTGTTTGTGTGCGTGTGTACACAACTACACCTAAGAAGCCTAACTCTGCAATGCGTAAGGTAGCACGTGTGCGCCTAACAAATTCAAAGGAAGTTAATGCTTACATCCCAGGAGAAGGTCACAACCTTCAGGAACACAGCATCGTGCTTGTTCGTGGTGGTCGTGTAAAGGACCTTCCAGGTGTGCGTTATCACATCGTTCGTGGTACGCTCGATACTGCAGGTGTAAATGGTCGTACTCAGCGTCGTAGTAAGTATGGTGCTAAGCGTCCAAAGCCAGGTCAGGCTGCAGCTCCAGCAAAGGGTAAGAAGTAATTCTGAACGCTAAGCGCGGATACCGCTAACTAACCACCATAAGCCCGAATAGGTCGGGTGCTGAGAGGGTGGCTCAGCGAAAGAAATAGAATTTGAAACCAGTTTTGAGTTCGTTGGATAGGCTAAAACAGGTTGAGTAAATGCCCAAGCGTGGGCGTTGAAGACATTTAGGCAAAACAACCAATTCGATAAAACGAAAAAACAGACAATGAGAAAAGCAAAGCCAAAAAAGAGACAGGTACTACCTGATCCCGTATTTGGAGATGTTAAGGTGACTAAGTTCGTTAATCACCTAATGTATGATGGTAAGAAGAGCATTGCTTTCGAAATCTTCTATACAGCTCTACAGATTGTAGAAGGTAAGAAGCAGGATGCTGAGCAGACTGCACTTGACGTGTGGAAGGCAGCTCTAGATAATATCACTCCTCAAGTAGAAGTAAAGAGCCGCCGTATCGGTGGTGCTACTTACCAAGTACCAACAGAAATCCGTGCAGAACGCAAGGAGTCTATCAGCATGAAGAACCTTATCCTCTTCGCTCGTAAGCGTGGTGGTAAGACTATGGCTGATAAGCTTGCTGCTGAAATCATGGATGCATTCAATAGCCAAGGTGCTGCGTTCAAGCGCAAGGAAGATATGCACCGTATGGCAGAAGCTAATCGCGCATTCGCACACTTCCGTTTCTAATACTAGCGCGATATGGCAGACTTAAAACACCTAGAACTTACTCGTAATATCGGTATCATGGCTCACATTGATGCCGGTAAGACTACAACTTCTGAGCGTATCCTATTCTATACTGGTCTTACTCACAAGATCGGTGAAGTACACGATGGTGGTGCTACTATGGACTGGATGGAGCAGGAGCAGGAGCGTGGTATCACGATTACTTCTGCTGCTACGACTACATTCTGGAACTACGCAGGAACAAAGTATAAAATCAACCTTATTGACACCCCAGGACACGTAGACTTTACTGTAGAAGTAGAGCGTTCACTTCGTGTTCTTGATGGTGCTGTAGCTACATTCTGTTCAGTAGGTGGTGTACAGCCACAGAGTGAAACAGTATGGCGTCAGGCAGACAAGTATCGTGTGCCACGTATATGCTACGTAAACAAGATGGACCGTTCTGGTGCAAACTACTTCGATGTAGTTCGCCAGATTAAGACTATCCTCGGTGCATCTCCTTGCCCAATTCAGATTCCTGTAGGTCAAGAAGAAACTTTCCGTGGCGTGGTAGACCTCGTTACGATGAAGGCTCTTTACTGGGATGATGAAACAATGGGCGCTAACTATGAGATTGTAGACATTCCAGCTGAACTTCAAGCTGAAGCAGAAGAATGGCGCGATAAGATGCTAGAAGCTCTAGCTGATTGCGATGATACACTCATGGAAAAGTATTTCGATGACCCATCTACAATCACAGAAGAAGAAATCCGTGTTGCTATCCGTCGTGGTACAGTAGACATGAAGATTTTCCCTGTTCTTTGTGGTTCTTCATTTAAGAACAAGGGTGTACAGACTCTTCTTGACGCTGTAGCAGCATACCTTCCAAGCCCAATGGATACTCCAGTGGTTGAAGGTACAGACCCACGCGATAGCGAAGTGAAGATTACTCGCGAAGTAAGCCCATCTTCACCACTTACAGCTCTTGCATTTAAGATTGCTACAGACCCTTATGTAGGTCGTCTATGCTTCTTCCGTGTATATGCTGGTGAGCTTCAGGCAGGTTCTTACGTGTACAACTCACGTAGCGAAAAGAAGGAACGTATCTCTCGTCTATTCCAAATGCACTCAAACAAGCAGAACCCAATGGAAGTCATTGGTTGCGGTGATATCGGTGCTGGTGTAGGTTTCAAGGATATCCGTACTGGTGATACTCTTTGTGATGAGAATGCTCCTATTACTCTTGAATCTATGGACTTCCCAGATCCTGTGATCGGTATCGCAGTAGAGCCAAAGACTCAGAAGGATATGGACAAGATGAGCGTAGGTCTCCAGAAGCTTGCTGAAGAAGACCCAACATTCCGCGTTCAGACTAACGAAGAAACTGGTCAGACTGTAATCAGCGGTATGGGTGAGCTTCACCTTGAAATCATTATCGACCGTCTAAAGCGTGAGTTTAAGGTTGAGTGTAACCAAGGTCGTCCACAGGTTAGCTATAAGGAAGCAATCACTCGTCCAGTTGAACTTCGTGAAGTTTATAAGAAGCAGACTGGTGGTCGTGGTAAGTTCGCTGATATCATCGTACGTGTAGAACCAGCTGACGAGTCATTCGAAGGCGAAGGACTACAGTTCGTAGATGAAGTAAAGGGCGGTAACGTTCCTAAGGAATTCATTCCATCAGTACAGAAGGGCTTCCAGAAGGCTATGGCTAATGGTGTGCTTGCTGGTTATGCTGTAGATAAGCTCAAGGTTACTCTTATGGACGGTTCGTTCCACCCAGTGGACTCTGACCAGCTTTCATTCGAAGTAGCAGCTCTTCAAGCATTCAAGAATGCTTCTGCACAGGCAGGTCCAGTTCTTCTAGAGCCAATCATGAAGCTAGAAGTAGTTACTCCAGAAGAAAACATGGGTAACGTAATCGGTGACCTTAACAAGCGTCGTGGTCAGGTAGAAGGACAGGAAACTAGTCCTAGCGGTGCTGTTATCGTTAAGGCTAAGGTGCCTCTAGCAGAAATGTTCGGTTATGTAACACAGCTTCGTACAATCACTTCAGGTCGTGCGACAAGCTCAATGGAGTTCAGCCACTACGCAGAAGTGTCTAACTCAATCGCTCGTCAGGTGCTTGAAGAAGTAGGCGGACGTGTAGACCTAATCAAGTAGTATTACTATTAAAAATATATGAGCCAAAAGATCAGAATCAAGTTGAAATCTTACGATCACTCATTGCTAGACAAGAGTGCTGAGAAGATTGTGAAGACTGTGAAGGCTACAGGTGCTGTGGTGAGTGGACCAATTCCACTCCCCACACACAAGCGTATCTTTACGGTTAACCGTTCAACGTTCGTAAACAAAAAGTCTCGTGAGCAGTTTGAACTAAGCTCTCATAAGAGACTCATCGACATCCACAACTCTACAGCAGAAACTGTAGATGCGCTAATGAAGCTTGAGCTTCCTAGCGGTGTAGAAGTTGAAATCAAAGTGTGAGCATATTAATTAGAAACTGAAATGCCAGGTTTATTAGGAAAGAAAATCGGAATGACATCCGTGTTCAGTGCCGAGGGAAAGAATCTTCCATGCACTGTTATTGAAGTAGGTCCTTGCGTGGTTACGCAGATTAAGACCTTAGAAAAGGATGGCTATGAAGCTCTTCAGTTGGGTTTCTCTGAAGGAAAGGAGAAAAACACATCGAAGCCTCTTCAAGGTCACTTCGCTAAGGCAGGTGTGAGCCCCAAGAGACACTTGGCCGAGTTCAAGGGTTTCGATTGTAGTCAATACAATCTCGGAGATGTGATTGACGTGAACCTTTTTGAAGATACTGTCTTCGTTGACGTAGTTGGTACTTCTAAGGGTAAAGGATTCCAGGGCGTTGTTAAGCGTCACGGTTTCGGTGGTGTAGGTCAAGCTACTCACGGTCAGCACAATCGTCTTCGTGCCCCAGGTTCTGTAGGTGCGTGTTCGTATCCTGCAAAGGTATTCAAGGGCACCCGCATGGCTGGTCAGACAGGTAATGAACGTGTAACTGTTCAAAACCTCGAAGTAATTAAGGTAATGCCCGAGCACAACCTCCTTCTCGTTAAGGGTAGTGTGCCAGGAGCAAAGGGTTCAATCGTTGTAATCGAAAAGTAAATGGAACTAAGCGTATATAACATCAAGGGTGAAGATACTGGTCGCAAGATCGTTCTTGATGATGCTGTATTCGGCATCGAGCCCAAGGAGCACGCAGTTTACCTCGATGTGAAGCAATACCTTGCTAACCAGCGTCAGGGAACTCATAAGTCTAAGGAGCGTAGCGAAATCTCAGGTAGTACACGTAAGCTTATCCGCCAGAAGGGTGGTGGTGGCGCTCGTCGTGGTGACATCAACTCTCCACTTCTCGTAGGTGGTGCACGTGTATTCGGTCCAACACCAAGAAGCTACAGCTTCAAGCTCAACAAGAAGCTTAAGGGTCTTGCTCGTCGTAGCGCGCTTTCTAGCCGTGCTGCTGCAGGCGAAATCATCGTAATCGAGAACTTCAACTTCGAAGCTCCACGTACGAAGAATTTTGTTGAACTAACAAAGGCTTTCGGTCTTGAAGGTAAAAAGGCTCTTTTCGTAGCCGAAGAAGTGAGTGCAAATGTTGCTCTATCTGCACGTAACCTCCAGACAGCTTTCGTGGCTAACGCACGTCAGCTAAACACTTATGCAGTACTTAACTGCACTAAGCTTGTTCTTACTGAAGGTGCTGTAGCTGTAGCTAACGAATTGTTTAAGGCATAATAATAGGAGACAAAGACTATGAGAATTATCATTAAGCCTGTTATTACGGAAAAGACTTCTAAGGATACTGAGAAGTTCGCTAACCGTTATACATTCCGTGTGGCTCCAGATGCCAACAAGATCGAGATTAAGAATGCCGTAGAGGCTATGTACAATGTAAAGGTGGTAAGCGTTAACACGATGAACTACGATGGCAAGCTTAAGGCTCGCTATACTAAGAGTGGTCTTCTTCGTGGTAAGGTAGCAGCTTTCAAGAAGGCTGTAGTAACGCTTGCTGAAGGTCAAACGATCGACTTTTACGCTAACATCTAAACAGAACAATGGCAATACGTAAACTCAAGCCCACTACTCCGGGTCAGAGACATAAGATTATTGGTGCCTTCGATACGATCACTGCAAGCGCACCAGAGAAATCTCTTGTGATCGGTAAGCGTAAGAGCGGCGGACGTAACAACACTGGTAAGATGACCATGCGCTACATCGGTGGTGGTCACAAGCAGAAGTTCCGCTTCATCGACTTCAAGAGAACTAAGGACGGCATCCCTGCTACAGTTAAGAGCATCGAGTACGACCCAAACCGTACTGCTCGTATCGCTCTTCTTTACTACGTAGACGGTGCTAAGGCTTACATCCTAGCTCCTAAGGGTCTAGAAGTAGGTCAGCAAGTAATGAGCGGTGCTGAAGCTGCTCCAGAAGTAGGTAACTGCCTACCACTTGCTAATATCCCAGTGGGTACTATTATTCACAATATCGAACTTCGTCCTGGTCAAGGTGCTAAGATGGTTCGTTCTGCTGGTGCTTTTGCTCAGTTGACTTCTCGTGAAGGTACTTACGTTGTTATCAAGATGCCATCAGGTGAAACTCGCCGTATTCTTTCTGCTTGTAAGGCTACTATCGGTAGCGTAAGCAACGAAGAGCACGCTCTAGAGCGTAGCGGTAAGGCAGGTCGTACACGTTGGCTTGGTCGTCGCCCACGTAACCGTGGTGTTGTGATGAACCCAGTCGATCACCCAATGGGTGGTGGTGAAGGACGTGCTTCTGGGGGACACCCACGTAGCCGTAAGGGCATCTACACTAAGGGTCTGAAGACACGTGCTCCGAAGAAACATTCTTCTAAGTACATCATTGAAAGACGTAAGAAGTAATTGATTAAACAACGAATTTATGAGTCGTTCACTTAAGAAAGGTCCATATATCAATCTCAAGCTAGAGAAGAAGGTCTTGGCGATGAATGAGTCTGGTAAGAAGGCTGTCATCAAGACATGGGCACGTGCTTCAATGATTAGTCCTGACTTCGTAGGGCACACCATTGCAGTACATAATGGTCAAAAGTTTATCCCCGTTTTCGTAACGGAGAACATGGTAGGTCACAAGCTTGGTGAGTTCTCACCAACACGTACTTTCCGTGGTCACGGTGGTAACAAGAAGAAGTAATCGGCTGAAGTATAATACACTTCAGAATTAATAGTAGATATTAAGAGAAATGGGTAATAGAAAAAGACTTTCAGCCGATGCTCGTAAGGAAGTACGTAAGAATGAGTACTTCGCTTCACTACGCAACGTGCCTACATCTCCTCGCAAGATGCGTCTTGTGGCTGATATGGTGCGTGGTATGGAAGTGAGCCGCGCTCTAGGAGTGCTAAAGTTCTCTAACAAAGAGGCTGCTGCACGCGTAGAGAAGCTCCTTCGCTCGGCTATCGCCAACTGGGAACAAAAGAATGGTCGTACCGCTGAGGACGGCGAGCTATACATCACACGTATTTTCGTTGATGGTGCTGCTACTCTTAAGCGTATGCGTCCTGCTCCACAAGGTCGTGGATACAGAATTCGCAAGCGTTCAAATCACGTAACGATTTTCGTGGATACTAAAAACTAAGCAAGCAGATGGGACAGAAGACAAATCCAATAAGTAATCGCCTTGGGTACATCCGTGGATGGGACTCAAACTGGTATGGTGGAAACAAGTACAGCGATAAGCTTCTTGAAGACTATCGCCTACGTGCCTATCTGAAGGTTAAGCTAGCTAACGCTAGTGTTTCACGTATCGTGATTGAGCGTGCTTTGAAGCTTGTGACAATCACTATCTGCACAGCTCGCCCTGGTTTCGTTATCGGTAAGGGTGGCGAAGGTGTAGATACACTCAAGGAACAACTAAAGAAGATCACGAACAAGGAAGTTCAGATCAATATATTCGAGGTACGCAAGCCTGAAATTGACGCTGCTATCGTAGCGGACAATATCGCTCGCCAACTCGAAGGTAAGATTGCCTACCGTCGTGCAGTGAAGATGGCTATTGCCGGAGCAATGCGCGGTGGTGCAGAGGGTATCAAGGTTCAGGTTTCAGGTCGTCTCAATGGTGCTGAGATTGCACGTAGCGAGATGTATAAGGAAGGACGTACTCCATTACATACGCTCCGTGCCGACATCGACTATGCTACAGCTGAAGCTCTAACTAAGGTAGGTATCCTAGGTATTAAGGTGTGGATCTGTAAGGGTGAGGTTTACGGTAAGCGTGACCTAGCTCCTAACTTCACACAACCTAAGGGTGCTCAGCGCGATGGTGGTCGCCGCGATGGCGGTAGATCTAACCGTGGTGGTAAGAAGAGAGGCAATCGCTAATTTAATCAACACGTAAACAGAGATGTTACAACCAAGAAAAACCAAATTTAGAAGAGTTCAGAAGGGACGCGCTAAGGGTAACGCTATGCGTGGTAATCAGCTTGCTTTCGGCTCTTTCGGTATCAAGTCTCTGGGTACACGCTGGATTACCGGCCGTCAAATTGAAGCTGCTCGTATCGCGGTAACGCGTTACATGCAGCGTCAAGGTCAGGTATGGGTGCGTATCTTCCCAGATAAGCCAATCACTAAGAAGCCTGCCGACGTCCGAATGGGTAAGGGTAAGGGTTCTCCAGAAGGCTTCGTGGCTAATGTGACTCCAGGACGTATGCTCTTCGAAATCGAAGGCGTTTCTTACGAAATCGCTAAGGAAGCTCTACGTCTTGCAGCTCAGAAGCTACCAGTAGTTACTAAGTTTGTAGTTCGTCGTGACTACGATATGTCTAACTCTAATCTTTAATTAGCACAATGAAGAAGGCTGAACTAAAGAAGACGCTTAAGGCACTTAGCACTGCTGAATTACAGGAGCGTTTGACAGCAGAAACTGCTGCATACAATAAGAAAAGCATTGATCACGCTGTGTCTCCAGTAGACAACTCTGCTGACCTACGCCGTCAGCGTCGTGAGCTTGCTCAGATTAAGACTATCCTCCGTGAGCGTGAGCTCTCTAATAACTAATAGGGTCCCATGGAAAGAAGACTAAGAAAAGAACGCGTTGGTGTTGTTTCTAGCAACAAGATGGATAAGACCATCACTGTTGCCGTAAAGTGGAAGGAAAAGCACCCTATCTACGGTAAGTTCGTTAATAAGACGAAGAAGTACCATGCTCACGATGAGAAGAACGAGTGTAATATCGGTGATACTGTACGTATCATGGAAACTCGTCCTCTTAGCCGTACTAAGAGATGGAGACTAGTAACAATCACAGAAAGAGCAAAGTAATATGATACAGCAAGAGTCAAGACTAGTAGTAGCTGATAACAGCGGTGCTAAGGAAGCCCTCTGTATCCGTGTCCTCGGTGGTACGCGTCGTCGCTATGCCTCTGTAGGTGATGTTATCGTAGTATCAATTAAGAGCACTATTCCTTCTAGCGATGTGAAGAAGGGTAGCGTTTCAAAGGCAATCATCGTTCGTACAAAGAAGGAAGTGCGTCGTGCTGATGGTTCATACATCCGTTTCGATGACAACGCTTGTGTTCTTCTGAACGCTGCTGGTGATATGCGTGCAAGCCGTATCTTCGGTCCTGTAGCACGTGAGCTTCGTAACGCTAACATGAAAATCGTTTCACTAGCGCCTGAAGTGCTTTAATAAAGTAAGTAAGTAATGAGTAAATTACATATCAAGAAGGGCGACCAAGTGCTTGTCCTCGCAGGTAAGGATAAAGGTGTTAAGGCTGAAGTCCTCGAAGTACTTGTAGAGAAGCAGCGCGCTATCGTGAAGGGTGTAAATATCATCACGAAGCATGCTAAGCCAAGTGCTAAGAACCCTCAGGGTGGTATCGTTAAGACGGAAGCACCTATCCACATCTCTAATCTGATGGTGGTAAACCCTGAGACAGGTAAGGCTGCACGTGTAGGTCGCACACGCAACGAAGCTGGTAAGCTCGTGCGTATTTTCAAGAACCCCTCTAAGATTAAGAACAACTAATGAGCAATACAGCAAGTCTTAAGAACGAATACAAAGAACGTATCGTTCCTGCTCTTATCGAGCAGTTCGGCTATAAGAGCCGTATGCAGGTGCCTGTGCTCAAGAAGATCGTGATCAATCAGGGTCTCGGTATGGCTACTGGCGATAAGAAGATTATTGACGTAGCTATCGCAGAACTCTCTGCTATCACAGGTCAGAAGGCTGTGCCTACGCTATCAAAGAAGGATATTTCTAACTTCAAGCTTCGTAAGAAGATGCCTATCGGTGTTATGGTAACACTTCGCCGTGAGCAGATGTACGAATTCCTAGAACGTCTTGTACGTGTGGCTCTCCCACGTATCCGTGACTTCAAGGGTATCGATAGCAAGCTTGATGGTCGTGGTAACTATACTCTAGGTATCAGCGAACAGATTATCTTCCCTGAAATTAACCTAGATAGCATCACTAAGATTCTAGGTATGAACATCACGTTCGTAACTAGCGCACAGACAGACGAAGAAGGTTACGCTCTACTTAAGGAGTTTGGTCTTCCATTCAAGAACGCTAAGAAGGCATAATAGAAGATATGGCAAAGGAATCAATGAAAGCACGCGAAGTTAAGCGTGCTAAGCTCGTAGCTAAGTACGCTGCTAAGCGTGCTGCTCTTAAGGAAATTGTTCGTACTGGCTCTATCGAAGATGCATTCGAAGCTGCTCAGAAGCTCCAGTCTCTTCCAAAGAACGCGCTTCCTGTACGTCTACACAACCGTTGTACAATGACAGGTCGTCCAAAGGGTTATATGCGTCAGTTCGGTATTTCACGTATCCAATTCCGTGAAATGGCTGCTGCTGGTCTTATCCCAGGCGTTAAGAAGGCTAGCTGGTAAGCTTTAGCTTTTACATAAACTAAATATCCCCCTCACAGCTTTGGCTGTGAGGGGGATATTGTTTTCTCCATGTGGTGTTTGTTTTTATTGTTAGGTGAATATGAAACTTTCCATCTATAGAGATCATTGCATAATACGGCACTCGCAGCGTTATTATCGACATTCGGGCCCCGTCATTTACAAGAGTAAACTCCCTGCGCCCTCAGTCTCAATGCCTTGCGAAAGCCGCATTCTGCAAAGTTCCACAAAAGGACAAGTTTTACTTGTCCTTTTGGAGACCGTTTGTACGGTCTCCAAAATAGAATAATGGGGCGAAATCGGACTAAGCTAGATAAAATAATGCCAAATGTAACATATGTTTCACTTCGAGGCAAATGCTTTTTAT
>RBKG01000226.1 GCA_003640335.1 Porphyromonas sp. | reverse complement strand
AAGACTCTATTTAATCACTTAAAGCGACCAGCCCTTAGCCTTGATAGCAGAGAGTTCGCTTGCAGAGAGTCGTCCTTGCTCAATCGTTAGCTTACCTTTATGCCCTGTTAGTTGAGGTAGCTCCGAACTTATCTTATCACCCTTCAAGGCCTTCGAACCCTGAAGATTAACCGATGATAAGTTTGTGCATTGCGACATCTGAATAAGCGTAAGCTTAGCGCAATTAGACGCATCTAATTTCTGAATGAAAGACTTATGAGCAGTATCTTTAGGATTAAGGTTTAGGCTCTGAAGCTCTGTCTTTGAGATATTCAGTTCTTTCATATCCCAAGGCAGTTCAATCGACTTCAAAGGATTATTGCTAACATTTATCAGCTTAGTCTTGACAAACGCAGCAAGATCAAGATCCTCTAGTTGATTACCCTCAAGAATGCAAGTTTCTAGTCCATTATACGCCTCACCTTCAATCTCAAGATTACGAAGCATATTATTCTTAAGGTTCAAAGTCTTTAACTTACTATCACTAGGAATAATAAAGTCTGTCAGTTTATTTCCTGACAAGTTCAATGTTATCAGTTCTGAAGGGATAGAGTAAATATATTGAAGAGTGCCGTTAGACGCTGTAAACTGACTAAGCTTCGTGAGATCATCCAAGATATAAAGCCTCTTCAATCTATTACCTGCAAGCTGGAGTACTTTTAATTCAGAACCAGCATCAGGCAATACTAGCGTTTCAATAGGATTACCACTGAGAGTTAAAGTCGCTAAAGACTTACAGCTAGAAACATCTACATACTTGACATTTAGACCTCCCTCGCATTCCATAGACAACAAAGAAGGGAAGCGCGAAGCATCTATACTAATACCTATTTGAGAACCGTCTTCATTAGCCCTTAAAGCACGAGTACTTTCAGCTTCATCTGCACCCTCATCGCTGTCTTCTGGCTCTTCGCTTTCATCTTCGGCTGGGTCTTCTGCGACATTCAGACTTAAGCCCGTAGCCGAACCATGTATGATATACACGCTCTCTCCCGTAGGCAAAGAGGCAGGAAGATTGAGCGTTAAACCGCCCGTAGGAAGGTCTTCGCCTGCATCTTTAGTACCATTCAAATTCTTGTCTAGCCACAGACCTTTACCTCCCGATAACTCTAGAGCAACTCTCTTCTCTAGCACTTCTTTGGCTAAAGCACGCAACATCAATACCGACTCATTAGGGTCTATAAGGCTACCATTAGGGCGCACTATCTGCCACTTAAAAAATTTGATATGCTCTCTGATACGAGGTGTTACTCGCCACTCTTCTAGCGTTAATTTACCTCCTTCTTTACCTGCAAGAAGGCGCAAAGCATCTTCAATTTCTTTAGTCGAAAGCTTCGTATTAGTTAGGTTCATAGCCTCTAGTCTAATAAGTCCCTTACCCGAAATCTTGGTTACATCTTGACCAGATATATCCATTGAAGTAAATGGACCATAGAGACCCAACTTATCTCCTTTCGGATGAATGGTGACGGGCTTACCCACTTCGAAACTTTCGCCCTCATCTTTCTGAGCATTACCATTCAAGTCAATAAATACAGACTCTGGCTTATCGGACATAAGCGTTAGAGTTACATCTTTCTGAGAAGATGCTAACGAAAGCTCAATATTAGGTCTCAAGTCTTTTGGAAATAAGATATCAGAGTCTTTAAGACAAGATGTGAGCATGAGAACCAACGAGGCGCATGCTAAATAACGAATACTCATGATTTTTGTTTATTATGTGGTTATTTACTCAGTATTAAGCGAACAGCTCTACCTATACTCTTATCAGCATGAATGGTCGAAGAGGCTGTCATACGACCGAAGCTTAGAGCCGAAGCCGAGAGGTCATCAAAACCAGCAGAGGTACTCCAGTACTCACCTGCATACCCCCTTGTAGTTATCTCCGTGCCTAGGCGCAAGCCGTTAGCAGGCAGAATGAGTGTGGCATCGTCCCAAGTAAAACTATTCCAAAAGCCTTCCGAAGCGATGAAGTTAATATCGTGTTGGAAGTTTTCACCAAGATAACGAGCCGTAATCTTCAGTGCAAATCCGCCCTTAGGGTCGTCTTTGTTTACAGAATACTCATAGCGGAAAGCCGTCAAGCGACTGTTATCCATAGCATAAGCACTGCCCTTGTGGCTCGCTTTACCGAAACGCAGAGCGTAGGCTACATGACGACCAGTAGAGTAAAAGGACTCTCCATAAATAAGCTTTGTGCCATCAATAGTTACAGCTTGCTCGAAGGCAAGATTTTTGGCTTCTCTACCCGAATAGGCAATCTCCTCTTCGTAAGGCAGGAGGGCATGCAATTCGTCTTTCGTAGGCGTGCGGTAGGTTTTATCCCCGACCTTTATCACAATCTTAGCTGCAGCATCGTAGTCAAAGTATCCAGATGCTTCAGGACTATGAGTGCGGGCAAAACTATGTCCATCGGGAGCGACGTTATACTCAGCAAAGAGTTCTGTTGGGAGTGCTGGGCGTTGTCCCGTAATAGATAAGGCTATGCTCTGTTCTTTTCCTTGAGCATCTTGCACACTGACAGTCGTTAGCCCATATTGCTTGCCATGTACAGAAAGTCCTTGGGCAGAAACTTCGACATCGGCAACTTGCGGATTACTATTAGAAATAAGGCTCAGTTTACCGCCTTCTTTATTGGGGAGCATTACGGTCTTCCCAACTTCAATAGGTTCTGTTTGTTTAATCCCCTTGTAGAGATAACTGTCCAAATTAACCTCTTGATGAGAGCAAGATAGCGCAGTGCCTAGGACAAGCACAGCAGCACACATCTTACCCACAGATTGAATAAATGCTTCCATTATTCTTTATGAATTAAATTTGATAATCGCTATAAAGTCTAGTTAAAGCACAAAGGTAACAATTTATATATCTTATTCATAA
>RBKG01000194.1 GCA_003640335.1 Porphyromonas sp. | reverse complement strand
CCTACAAAGATACGTATTATCTCAATATATAAATATAGGTAACCTAAAAATGGAGAAAAGGGTAAGAAAACTTTTGATTGTATTGATTAAAAGTTGAGCATTCGCCGAGGTTTTGAGAATAGGAAAGGCATTGTCTGTTTTTGTTCGTTTATCTAGAAACTATCTTATTCAGAAAATAAAGAAAGAGTTGTATGGTCTCTGTTATGATTACTTAAGACCATACAACTCTAGCTAATGGATACTTCTACAAAGTGGAATACCTCAGAAGTGTTATTACTTTAGATGTTTCTGCGGAGGCGAGCTATCGGAATACCTAGTGCTTCTCTGTATTTAGCGATTGTACGTCTAGCAAGGCTGTAACCCTCTTCCGATAGTTTTGATGCAAGCTCTTCATCAGTGAGTGGCTTCTGCTTGTCTTCTTGAGTAATAAGTTCGCTAAGCTTTTGTTTGATAGCTCTAGTACTAACTTCCTCTCCACTAGAAGAAATCATACCGTCCCCGAAGAAGTATTTTATTGGATATACGCCGTAATCCGTCTGAACACTCTTGCTGTTGCTAACGCGACTAATTGTACTAATATCTAGCCCTGTATCATCGGCAATATCTTTAAGTATCATGGGTTTGAGGTCAAGAACATCACCACTACGAAGAAAATTATCCTGTCTCTTCATGATAGCAAGCATGGTCTTTCGGAGTGTATTCTGTCGCATCGATAGCGCTTCAATAAACCATTGTGCTTGACTTATCTTGTGCTTAAGAAAGTTATGTGTTTCTTTCTGTTTGCGAAGATTAGACTCTGTAAGACTATCTTCAAGCATCTCCTGATACATTCGATTAAGTCTTAAGGGGCGGATTTCTTGTTCGCCTACAATGGATAGAGAGAGTTCACCATCATCTTCTTCATGTATAATAAAGTCAGGACGATAGTGCATCATCTTATCACTTCCTTCATCTCCAAGACTAGAGCCTGGTTTGGGATTGAGATGAGCAATGTGTGCATACAAGTCGGATAATTCTTCTCGGCTAATACCTATATGACGACAAAGAGCTTCGTAATTCTTAGCTTTGAAATCATTATAGTATTGAGTTAGCATTAGCTTGGCATTTTTTGTCCAATCATCATGCTCATTGGCGCTAAGCCTCTCTATTTGGAGTAGAAGACATTCTTGTAAATCTTTAGCTCCTATCCCTGCAGGGTCTAGTGTCTTGATTTGAGCAATAAGTTGCTCTATCTTTTCAAGAGAAACATCTATCCCTAATTTGAAAATAAGGTCATCTTGTAGGTCTTGAGCGTCTCGCGTGAGATAACCATCTGCAGAGATATTGCCAATAATATAACGGGCTAAATCTTCGTCTTCATCTCTTAAACCCTCCATGAATAGCTGCTCAAGTAAAAGGCTGTCTAGAGAGGGCTGAAATGATGCAAAGGGGATTTCTTCCCTAAAGCTTTGGCGTTCTTGTAGCTCTTGTAGCTTATAGGAGGGTATGTCATCTTCGGAAGCGTACTCGCCAAGCTCCCAATCTTGGTCTTCGTCGTTTGAACTATCTTCAGATGTCTCGTCTTTTAGTTTCTCTTCCGAACTCCCTTCTTCAAGAGCGGGATTGTCTTCTAGCTCGTGCTCTATACGAGCAGCAAGCTCTAGATTAGTTAGTTCCACTAATCTAGAGGCAAGCAATTGTATTGGACTTAAGTTTAGCCCTTGTTCTTGTTTTAGTTCTTGGGTTAAGTGATTATTTCCACTCATTACAAATCATTGATGATTTTCTCCAACTGAATACCATGCGAACCCTTAAGTAAGATGAATGCATCGGTTATAGGCTCTAAAGATAGAGCATCATGCAGTTCTGACGCACTAGCATAGAGTGTAACTCGTGTATCACTTGAGAGGAGCTTAGTCCATATTGGTCCACAAAGTATAACCCGACAGTTCTCGGAGAGCATAGGCTCAATAAGGTCATTGAAGATAGAGTGGTGGGCGTCTTCACTAGAAGCTCCAAGTTCGTTCATATCCCCAAGTATGAGTGTCTTTCTAAGTTCAGTTGATAACTGCTGAAAGTTAGTAATGGCTGAACGCATACTGCTAGGATTAGCGTTATAGGCATCAGCGATTAGCTTGTTATTGAGCTTTGTCAGAATAAATTGGGAACGACTATTTTGTGGCTTATATGCTGCGATAGATTCAACTATCTTACTAGGTTCTATCCCAAAGAATAGACCTAGAGATATTGCTGCTAGGGCATTATCAAGATTATAAGCTCCTACTAGTTGAGTAGTTTGCTCTTGTATACCGATGTTAATTGCAGGGGCAGACCATTGGAATGCAAGGAACACACCATTTTGCTCGGATAGTTTTCCCTGTATGACTGCATCAGAGCTTTGACCATAGGTCACAGAAGGTATTCCTTTTCCTAGACGAGCAAGTCGTTCATCGTCTTCTTTGCGTATAATCTTGCCGTCATGCTCTTTCAGCCAAGCATAAAGCTCTCCCTTGGTACGCTCTACACCGATGATGCTCTGAAAGCCTTCTAGATGAGCTTCTCCGATATTCGTAATAATCCCATAATTAGGTTGCGCTATTTGGCAAAGCTCATCAATATCTCCGGGTTTGCTTGCTCCCATCTCAATGATTGCAAAATCATGCTCATCTTTGAGTCTGAGTAGAGTAAGAGGTACACCGATATGATTATTCAGATTACCTTCAGTATAGAGTATATTGAAAGTCGATGAGAGAACTTGGGCTACCAGCTCTTTCGTTGTAGTCTTGCCATTTGTACCCGTTATCGCAATGACTGGTTTAGAGAGTGTAGCACGATGAAGAGCGGCAAGCTCTTGCAATGCAAGCAAGGTATCCTCTACATGCAATAGCTGAGGATGCTCAGGTAAATCTTCGCTATCAACAATAGCATAAGCTGCGCCTTGTTCGATGGCAGATAGTGCAAATTGATTACCGTCAAAGCGTTCTCCAGATAAGGCAAAAAATAAACATTGCTTAGTTATTTTGCGACTATCCGTACAGATTATAGGATGCTGGAGATATATTTGATATAATTCTTCTATTGAAATCATGGTTCAAGCATTGCATTTATTCGGTGTAAGGCTTCAATGAATTTATCTACTTCCTCACGGGTATTATAGAGAGCAAAAGATGCTCTAGCTATAGATGTATAGCCATAATAATTAAGCAAAGGTTCAGCACAATGGTGCCCAGTACGTATAGCAATACCTAGTTGGTCAAGTAATGTCCCAAGGTCGAAAGCATGGATATTGCCTATGCCAAATGACAATACTCCGGCTTTATTCTTTGAATTCCCAAGTATATAAGCCTTGGGAAATTCTTGAATTAAACGTTCACTAGCATAATGCAGTAGGTCTTCTTCGTGCTTAGCAATATCTTCTAGCCCGATAGACTCTACATAATCAAGAGCCGCCGCAAGCCCAACTGTTCCAACGTAATCGGGAGTTCCTGCTTCATATTTGTAAGGCAACTCGTTGTAAGTCGTTTCTTCGAACGTAACCTTAGCAATCATTTCACCTCCGCCCATATAGGGAGGCATAGCCTCAAGAAGGTCTTCTCTACCATAAAGAACACCTATTCCCGTTGGTCCATATATCTTATGTCCGCTAAACACATAGAAGTCTGCTCCTAGCTTTTGGACATCAACCTTTGTGTGAGCAATCGCTTGCGCTCCATCAACAAGAACTGGAATATCTCTATCATGAGCGTGCTTAATAATTTCTTCTACAGGATTAACTGTTCCTAGTACATTGCTAACATGGCTGATTGCAACAATCTTAGTGCGTTCATTAAGTAAGCCTAAGAAGTGTTCGATGTTTAGTTCGCCTTGCTCTGTAAGTTCAATAACACGTAACTTGGCTCCTTTACGAGCGCAAATCATTTGCCAAGGAACAATGTTGGCATGATGCTCCATAGCACTAATAACGACTTCGTCTCCGGAAGAAAGAAATTGCTCTCCGAAGCATGTAGCAACAAGGTTAATGCTTTCAGTCGTTCCTCGTGTGAAGATAATTTGCTTTTCACTAGGAGCATTGATGAAGCGTGCTACACGTAGTCTTGACGCTTCATGTAGTTCTGTCGCTTCTCTACTGAGTGTGTGTACTCCTCTGTGAACGTTTGCATTATGCTCCGTATATACTCGTTGCATAGCTTCGAGTACAGTATTGGGCTTTTGTGTAGTAGCCCCATTATCAAGATAGATAAGGGGCTTCTTGTGTATAGTGCGACTGAGAATAGGAAAATCTTCGCGCACTTTATTTATATCGTACATTATGAAATTTATCTGTATGGGTTATAGATTAGATAAGCCCTTGCCCTTGTCTGACAATCTCAAACGGTTCTTTGGTACAATCAATGATTGTAGTAGGACCATTACCACAAATCCCATTATCCAAGATTAGATTTACTTCCCAGCCAAACCGTTCTTCAACAAGCTCAGGGTCTGTTGCATACTCAGGGTCTTCATCTTCTATCGGAAGTGAAGAGGTGATGAGAGGATTGCCTAACTCTGAAACAATAAGTTTGCAAATAGGATTTTCATCAAGTCTAGCGCCAACCTCTTTGCGATGCTTAAAGATTTTAGGTAGTGTAGATGCTGGAGGTAAGATAAAAGTAAACTCGCCCGTGTGCTCTCGGATAAACTTGAATGCATCGTCAGAGAGCTTGCAGTACTCCGATAATTGGCTCATATCCTTGAAGAGCAAAGAAAGAGCCTTTTTCTTTGGGTCTATACGCTTGATTTTGCAGAGAGTTTCTACTGCTCTAGTCTGCAAGGCATCACAAACATAAGTATAACCGCTACTTGTGGGGCAAATAACTACTTCTCCTGAGCGGAGTGCATCTACAATGAGTTTGACATCTCTATAATTGGGATTGTCGGCATAGAGCTTAATACGCATAGTTTAGCTATTTTGTCGCAAGCATTCGTAGAGAATAACTCCAGCGGCAACTGATACATTAAGAGAACCAATGCTTCCTACTTGGGGAATACGAATGAGGCTGTCTGATAGACGAATGGTATCTTCACTAGGTCCCACCTCTTCGCTACCCATCACAATGGCACAAGGGTATTGTAAGCTTTCTTCTGTATAGGTCGTACTTGCTTTTTCACTTGCAGTCACAACCTTTATGCCATTATCTTGAAGCATTCTAATCGTGTGCGAGATAGAGCTAACTCTACAAACGGCTACTCGGTGTAAGGCTCCTGCTGAAGTCTTAATCGCATCTCCAGTAACGCTCACACTACCTTTATCGGGTATGATGATGGCATCGACTCCCGTACATTCTGCGGTACGCGCAATTGCTCCAAAATTTCGCACGTCTGTGATACCGTCCAAGATAACAAAGAATGGCGCACGACCTTCTTCGTATATGATTGGGATAAGTTGTTCTAGTGAAGTATATTCAATTTCAGCTATAAAGGCAACTATTCCTTGGTGGTTCTTAGTCGTAAGCCTATCCAGCTTTTCAGAAGGAACATATTGCATTGGGATTACACGCTCGCGAGCAATACGTGCTACCTGCTGAGTTTCATCAGTCTTAAGACCTCTTCTAATGAAGATTTTATCTATCTCTTTCCCCGCATCAAGTGCTTCAAGGATAGAGTGTGTGCCGTATATTAATTTATTTCGACTCATTTAGGTTGTTTGTTATGATTCTTAGTAAGTAATTCTTGAGCTGCTGCACGTGTAATACTGTTTAGATTATTACCGCTTTGCATACGAGCTATTTCTTCAATACGCTCAGCTGGCTCTAAGTATTTGATATGGCTAAGTGTACTATCTTCGCCATGCTCTTTGTATATGTAAATATGGTGTCCTCCTGCTGCGGCTATTTGAGGTAGGTGAGTAACAGCCATCACCTGCATACTTTCACCCATAGATTGTAGTATTGTACCAATCTTATCGGCTATATCCCCAGATACACCGGTATCAATTTCGTCAAAAATAATCGTCGGAAGACTACGCCTATCAGCTATTAGTGACTTAATGCTGAGCATAAGGCGTGAGATTTCACCTCCGGAAGCAATGTCTGCGACAGGTTCAGGCTCAATATCCTTGTTTGCTGAAAATAGATATGTCACTAATGTGCAACCTGTTGTATTCAGATTATTGCTTTTCTGAATGTCAATATGAAACTGGAGGTATGGTATTCCTAATTCTTTGACTTGGGCAATAAGAGAGCTTTCGATAGCTTGAGCTGCACGCATGCGTTTCTCGTGCAGTTCGTCTGCTAGTTTTTTTGTTTGCTCGTGTACAAGCTCTAGGCGATTTTCAAGTTCCTTTATATGCTCATCAGAGGAATTGATACTCTCTAATCTAGAAGCTATTTGGTCACGTACATCAATCAGTTCTTCAATAGTTTGAACGCCATGTTTAGAGAGTAGACTATTGAGTAGGTCTAATCTTTGTTCAACGACTTGTAGACGTTCTGGGTCGTACTCGATACGCTCTTGCTCTTGCTCTAGTGTAGCCGAGATATCACGAATATCTATTTTAAGACTTTTGAGTCTGTCAATTAAATGCTCCGCTTCTGAATAATAACGTTGGATAGTGTGCAGACTATCAATTGCCGTTGTTATCGTTTGGATAGTCCCTTGCTCATCGTTATCAAGAGCAGAATGCGCTCTATCAAGACCGCTTTTAATATCTAAAGCGTGACTAAGCATGTGTCCTTCGTCCTCAATAGATTTAAGTTCTCCTTTTCGAAGGTGAGCTTCTTCTAGTTGATTGTACTGGAAACTTAAGTAATCCTCTTCTTTGGCTAATTCGATAGCAGCTTCTTTGGCAGCATCGAGAGCTTTGGCTATTGACTTATACTCGTTGTAGCAGGCCGTATATTGATTTAGAAGGGGAGTGAGATTGTCGTACAAATCAAGGACAGAGAGCTGGAAATGAGCATCTCCAAGAAGTAAATTCTTGTGCTGAGAGTGAATATCAATTAAATGTTCACTTAGCGCCTTCAATGTCGTGAGTGAAGTAGGAGTATCATTGACAAAAGCACGGCTTTTCCCTCGGGTCGATATTTCTCGACGAATAATAAGTTCATCATTGTCAATATCAATATCTTCTTCCTCAAGTATCTTAAGGATAGCGTTATTGATACTATCAAAATGAGCTTCTATAATACACTTATCGCTCCCTGGTCGTACGCTTGAACTATCGGCTCTCTGTCCCATAAGAAGACCGATAGCACCGAGCAAAATACTTTTACCTGCCCCCGTTTCACCTGTTATTGCTGTAAATCCAGATTTAAAGTCAAGGACAAGTTTATCTATTAAGACAAAATTTCGTACGATAAGGGTGTTAAGCATAATCTTGAGCTATGTACTTAATAATATCTTCGGCGATAAGTGTTTTGCTCTTTAGTTCACTGTGGTAAGGTGCTTGATTAGTACTGTAAATACTAATCTTGTTGGTAGGGTGTCCAAATCCAGCTCCTTGATTGGTTAGAGAGTTTAAGATACAAGCATTCATGCCCTTGGCTTTCATCTTGCGCAGGGCTTCTTCTTCACCACTATTTGTTTCCAGGGCAAAGCAAGCAAAGTATTGATGCTCTTTCTTCTGTTTGCCCATTGTCGCTGCGATGTCTGGGTTCTTCTCTAAAACCAGTTCTAAGCTATCGCCTTCTTCTCGTTTTATCTTTTCGTTGTATTGGAGCTTAGGGCGATAATCGGCAACAGCAGCGGTGAAAATAGCAATATCAGTAGTGGCAATATGTTCTTGAGTAGCCTCTAGCATTTCTAGAGCAGAGGTAACATTTATTGTCTTGATATTATCTGCATCTGCTTTTAAGCTTGACGGACCTAGCACAAGTGTTACGCTAGCTCCTTTGCGTGCATAAGCCTCAGCAAGGGCAATACCCATGCGACCTGTAGAGTGATTCCCAATAAAACGTACTGGGTCTATTGCTTCATGAGTAGGTCCAGCTGTGATGAGCACGTGCTTACCCTTTAGCTTTTGCTGCTTGTCAAAGAATTCTTCTACTTGTCGTACAATTTCTTCTGGCTCTTCCATGCGCCCCTTACCTTCAAGATGACTTGCAAGGAAGCCTGATTGAGCTTCGATAATATGATTTCCTCGTTGCTCTAGTAAGGCTAAGTTATCTGTCGTAGAAGGATGCTTGTACATATCAAGGTCCATTGCTGGAGCTATGAATACGGGAGCCTTCATCGAGAGATAAGTTGTCAATAGCATATTGTCGGCTATCCCATGAGCCATCTTGCCGATAGTAGATGCCGTGGCAGGTGCGATGAGCATCAAGTCTGCCCAAAGACCGATGTCCACATGGCTATTCCATGTGCCGTCTTTCCCAGAGAAAAATTCGCTGATGACAGGCTTACTTGTTAGGGCTGATAGGGTAATAGGTGTAATGAATTCCTTACCTGCAGGGGTGATGACGATTTGTACCTCTGCACCCTTTTTGATAAATAAGCGAGTAAGCACCGCTGCTTTATATGCAGCGATGCTTCCCGTAATTCCTAGTACTATATGTTTGCCGTTTAAGCTACTCATTCTATCTGAATTTATTGCTTCATTTCATTATAGATACGTGTAAACCACTTCTTTGTATCTAATGTGAAATCTCCTCTCATGACCCAATTGTAATACCCTGGGTCATGCTCAAGTACGGACCGAAGAGCTTGCCCTTTGTATTTACCGATATTGAGGATAATAACATCTTCATCATTATAAGCTAGTACGCCAGCATAGTCAACCATTTTTCTGTAAGAAGATGCCTCAGATAAACTCATGATGTCATTTGTTAAGTCCTCGGGATAGCGGTCTAGCTGAGCTTGTAAAATCTCATAGGTCGCTCTTGTATCCGCTTCGGCTGAATGGGCGTCTTCAAGGATTTTACCCGTGTAGAATTTATACCCTGCAGATAGGTTACGAGGCTCCATCTTATGGAAAAGAACCTGAACATCTACAAGATGGCATTCATTAAACTTGGGGTCAATGCCTGCACGTAGAAACTCCTCTGCAAGCATAGGTACATCAAATCTATTTGAATTAAATCCTATCAAATCGCATCCTTCTATCCAGCGGAATAGGTCTTTAGCAATTTGGGCGAAACTAGGACAATCTTTTACATCCTCATCGGTAATGCCATGTACGGCTGTACTAGCCTCTGGTATATGCATGCCAGGATTGATGCGTCGAGTCTTAGTTTCTTCGCTCCCGTCTGGATATATCTTGATTACAGATAACTCAATGATGCGATCAAGCGAAATTGAGGTGCCTGTTGTTTCTAGGTCGAATACAATAGCAGGTCTAGCTAGAGAGAGTTGCATAGTTAGTTGTCGCTAAGAAGTTTAATAGGAATGAGAAGCGATAGTGTCTCTGTTCCTTCAAGTTCTTCTGATGGGCGAATTATCCCAGCTCTGGTTTGGTCTGCAAGAGACAGTGTTACCTCAGGAGCATTCATGCTACCGAGTATTTGCCCTAGTAACTCAGAGTCAAAGCCTATGCGGATGTTATGCTGTGCTTCACTGACAGAGCAGGGGATAGTTTCTTCTCCAGCAATAGAGAAGTCTAGGTCTTTAGACTGAAGCTTAAGCTTGTTGTCTTGAATATTCAGAAGAATAAGTTTACTTGCTTTGCTCGCACAGCTTGCGACACGTCGGCTACCATAGAGAAGAGCTTCTCTGTTTACTGTCACATCATAAGGACTGCTAGGAGGAATTACCGAATTATAATTTGGGAATTTTCCCTCTAGTAGGCGAGCTGTAAGCGTGTATCCTGTAAGTGTAATTTGTATGCGCTTAGCATCAAATGATATCATAACCTCTCCATCCTCTTTAGGGAGTAGGGAACCGCTGAGCAGAGAACAAATGTTGCTAGGAATACAAACTTGCGCTGTGAAGTTTTGCTTAACTGTATTATCTGTATAACGAACAAGATAGCGACCATCGGATGCTACATAAAAGAGTGCGTCCTCCTTGAAGTCCATCAAGACGCCCGTCATGATAGGTCTACGCTCATCGGTACTAGCCGCAAACTTAGTCGCATTTATCCCTGCCAGCATTCTAGAAGCTACAAGCTTTATTTGATGCGCTTCTTTTGTCATGTCAATATCTTCAGGGAAAGAATCTGCGTTGAGTGCCGTAAATTCAAAATGACCATTGCTGTATTCCATGCGAGCACTATAACCAGCCTCAGGTTTTACCTCTATAGTTAGAGGTTGGTCAGGAAGCTCCTTAAGAAACTCAAGTATTGGGCGGTGTGCAACCATGAATGAACCATGAGCTGGCTCTCCTTGTATAGCAACAGTTGTAGTAAGTCTATTGGCTAAATCGGCAGACGCTAATTGTATGTGGTCTCCATTTAGTTCGAAGAGGATATTGTCAAGTACAGGAATTACTTGAACGCTCTTGTTACTGATAATTTTAGCAACTATTTGTAGATGGCTGTATAGTTCAGCACTAGATACTGTAAACTTCATATCTTAAGCTATATATTGTATCACAAAGATAGCAATTTATTAGAGATAAATATGGATAGCATCAG
>RBKG01000196.1 GCA_003640335.1 Porphyromonas sp. | reverse complement strand
TAAATCTCACAGTTCTTAGTGAGCAGCCTCAGCCTTCTTAACGTCCTTAAGTTCGATTTCGAAAACAAGTGTGCTGAATGGCTCTATAGGGCTTTGGCTATGTGCGCCATAAGCAAGCTCCTGTGGTATAACAACCTTAAGTTTACCACCAACCTTCATCAACTGAAGAATTTCAGTCCAACCAGGGATAACGCCACGAAGTGGGAACTCTACATTATCACCCTTATCAAACTCCTTACCATCAATAAGTGTTCCTACATAAGAAGCCTTAACTGTATCATCAATTGTAGGAGTAGCACCTGTACCCTCAGTGATTACCTTATAAGCAAGACCGCTAGCAGTAGTTTTTACTCCAGCTTCTTTCTTAAATGCGGCGATGAAATCTGCACCCTTCTTCTTGTTAGCACCGAATTGCTTTTCTAGCTCTGCTTCCTGAGCCTTCATAGCCTTTTCTTGACGGATTTGCTGAGCACGCATTACGATACTTTCAGCGATGCTATCTGGAATCATATACTTAGCCGTAGAATCTCCCTTTATAGCGAGCTTGAATGCAGCAAGATAATTCTTGACATTTACAGAATCAGCAATAAGTTGTTTTGCTATTTGTGAACCAGTGATACCACCAGCAAAATAACTAAACTTAGTGCTATCCTTAAGAGCTTCTTCAAAACCCTTTAGGAATGCCTCCTTATCCATTTTCATTCCTTGAGATTCGCTCATAGAGATCATTTCTCCATAACGCTTACCTTCCTGCATACCTTGAGCATAAGCGGCACTATCCTCTGTAGTCTTAAGACTAACGCCACCCTTACAAGATACACCCATGATTGTTAGAGCTACTGCAGCTGCTCCTACAAAAATCTTTTTCATCTTATTTATAATTAGCTAATTATTATTTTTTCCTTTTCTTCTTAGAGACCTTTACTGGAGTAACAGTCTTATTCTGTTTGGGTAAATCAATAGATTTCTTTTCCGCATCAACCTCTTCTTGATAAGGCTTTACATCTAGCAATTCCACTTCAAAGATTAAGGCTGAGTTCGCAGGAATAACATTCCCAGCACCCTTCTCTCCATAGGCTAAAGACGATGGGATATAAAATTCATACTTTGAACCAACAGACATCAACTGAAGTCCTTCCGTCCAACCAGGAATAACCTGATTTAGAGCAAAGGTAGCAGGCATACGTCTATCGTATGAGCTATCAAAGGTAGTCCCATCTAATAGCATACCCTTGTAATGAACTTCTACTGTATCCTTGAGTTGAGGCTTAACTCCCGTAGCCGCACGAAGTTCTCTATACTGTAAGCCACTAGACGTAGTATGTACTCCCGGCTTATTCTTATTTACAGAAAAGACACTATCATTCTGAGCAATACGCTTAATTGCCTCCTGCTCTTGGATAGATTTGACATAGTCTTGAAAAATCTTACGAGCTTCTTCCACACTCATATAAGCACCTTGTTGCTTGAGTGCAGCCCCAAAACCGGCTAAAATCTGAGTTCGACTAAGCGAATCTCCAGGAACAGAAGAAAGACTACGACGAAACCCATCACCATTAGCTAATCCAAAAGCATAAGCTACAGAATCAGCTTTTGTTGGCAAAAGCGATGTATTTGTGGATACAACTTTCTTTGAGCATGATGCAAACGATAAGGCAAGCATTAGCCCAAGAACGGACGCTTGTATCTTTCTCATCTAGACAATAGCAATAAGTTCAATTAAGAAAATTAGCGTACTGCCTGGTTGAATATGCTGTCCCGCACCACGGTCTCCATACGCAAGGTCACTTGGAATAGTTACTTTCCACTTCGACCCTACAGGCATTAACTGAAGGATTTCAGTCCAACCCTTAATCACACCTTGCAATGGGAATTCAGCAGGTTCTCCTCTTTGGATAGAGCTATCAAACACAACACCATTGATGAGTGTTCCTTCATAGTGACAACGAACAGAGTCTGTTAGTTTAGGCTTATCTCCTTCACCCATTTTAATCACTTCATACTGCAAACCACTAGGAAGGGTTACAACACCAGCCTTATGGCTATTGATTTTGAGGAATTCTTCTCCCGCTTCTTTATTTAGGCGAATTGCTTTCGCTTGAACTTCTTCAAAATACTTATTGATTGTTTCTTTTGCTTCCTCAATTGTCATCACTGGTTCAGTATCATTCAATACTGAATTGAGACCCAAAAGAAAATCTTCTCCATTTATATTTTCAAAACCCGAAGCCTTGAAATTTTGCCCAATACTCAAGCCTAGGGCATAACTTACTTTATCCATCCTTAATATCTGATTATTAATATGCGTACAAATGTACTATATTATTTCTATTACTATCTTTTCTCAAAAATCAGCTCTCCAAAGAACTGTGGTCTATGAAATGCTGGAGCAGGTTCATCAATAGGAGACCAACTCAAAAAATGAGGATGAGCAGTCTTGTCTCCACACTTATAGAAGTTTGCTCTCATACTTTGAGGGATTGTACCTTCATCATAGCCCATAACCGTCCAAGGAATACGAATAGTTACATGCCAATCATACAAACCTTCTGTTTGCTCTAAACGTTGCCCCTTAAATGTAGCAATACGCTCAATGAGGTTAAATTCATCTGCAATAAACTTAACGCCTTCTGATGGTGAAGCATGATGAGCTGCATAGCACACCCCAGCTGCATTAAATTCAAAATTAATGTAACTAGGACCTTCTTCTTTTTGCATGAAGAATTCTACGCAACTATCCTCATGAACATAATGTCCATCGCCCTCAGATGTAGTACGAATATCCTCACCATGAACAAAGTAATGAATAAAAAGTCCTTGTTCATTATAGGCAACATCTGCAACTACAACGGGCTGATAAGGATAATCCTTAGCCCAATTTAAGGTATTGATGAAGATGCGACGTCCTTTTACTTCTAATAAACGCTGTAAGTC
>RBKG01000079.1 GCA_003640335.1 Porphyromonas sp. | reverse complement strand
TCAGCGCGATATGAAGAAGTGGGCCGAAGAGAGAGACCTTCAAAAGAAGGAAGATGAAGATACCAAGGCATACAATGAGAAAGTACAGCGTATGTATGATGCTTATTGGAATGGTATCCGTGATTATAAGAAGAGCGACCATGCTATTACTTATGGTTGGTTCGGAGGTTGGAGTGCTACGGACGGTCTACCTCAGAGCTTCTTAAGCAATTTGCCTGACTCTGTAGATATGGTATCTATTTGGGGGGGAACAGCTGCTTTTGATGAAAATAGCAGTAAGGCTAAGGACCTTAAGTATGCGCAAGAAACAAAGGGCTTAAAGGCCGTTCTTTGTTGGCAGGTTAGCGATATTGGTCTAGGGCTTCCCGAAAAGAAGGCTGGTATCATTGCTAAGGTAAAGGCTTTCTCTGAAGAGCAAAAGAAGAAACGTTATAGTGGTTATGGTGTTGCAAACCCTACAGAAGAGGAAATGCAAGTGATTGAGTATGCTCTAACCTTGACTGAGTTCATTGAAAAGCATAATCTTGATGGCTTTGATATTGACTACGAACCTCATGTAGGTGATCATGGTAGTGGAACTTATGCATTTGCGAATAATCCTTCAAAGATGTATAGCAATATGAAGCTATTTATTGAGGTGTTAAGCCGCAAGTATGGTCCTAAGAGTGGTCGAGCCGGCAAAATCCTGATTATTGACGGTGAGTTGAGAACTATGGCTACTAATTTCCCTGAAATGGGTGACCGTTTCGATTGGTTCATTGAGCAAGCATATAGAGAAAAGCACGATTATCAGTTATCTGGTCGTTATAATCAGCTTACTGGTATTACTGGCTTCAAGGCTGAGAAGTATATCATTGCCGATGAATTTGAAAGAAATGGCGGATGGACTATCGGTGGAGAAGGTAGCTCTGAAAGTGATGTAAAGAATGGTACTACTGTCTCTGAAGAGAAGGCTCGTTGGAAGCCAGCTGGATCTGTACGTAAGGGTGGTTGGGCTGCTTATCATATTGAGCTTGAAACGCCAGCTAACTTTAAGTATGTGCGTCGTGCTATCCAAATCATGAATCCTGCTAAATATAGACCTTAAGGATTAGACTTAATTATGAATATCTTAAATAAATCATATCTAGCCTTGGCAGTCGCAGCTCTTTTTATGAGCTGTGACGCTGAGAAGAGTCTCCCTAATAGAGAGAATCCAATGCTGAACCTTGCTTACATTGGAGAAGCAACTACAGCAAGTTCAATTCGCTTTCAAGTGGGAGAAGAGGGTGGTCAAACGAACTTTACCCCTCGTATTACAAATCCAGTCAATGGTGCCGTTAAGCTCAAGGTAATTGTTGATAAGGAATTACTTGCTTCTTATAATAAGGAGCATAACAGTAACTTCCAATTACTTCCAGAGGCAAATTACGACCTAGTTGTTGGTGAGCAGAAGGGTAAAGAGCTGACACTTGACCTTGCTCCTAATCAGTTTGGTCAGGCAGTAACTGTCAAGGTTAAGAACATGCTTGCTGCTGATGGTACTGCTCTACCTCTAGCTACAAGCTACGTGGTACCTGTACGTCTAGTGAGTGTTTCTGGTGGTGGTGTTGAATACAAAGACCACAATACGACTATGATGATTTTCATGGACCGTAAGTTCAAGTCCAATGTTATGAGCTATAAGGGTTGGATTCTATACAAACATGCACAAGGTCGTTTTCAGAATAAGGAATGGACTATGCAGTTTAGCTTCTCACCTAATGTAGTCGCAAGTAATATGGGGCTTATTTGGCCAGAAGGAGATAACTTGCAGAGCTCGCGTTTCTGGACTCAGTTGGAAAGCAATGGTAGCTTTATCATCCACGCTAATAGCGGAGGTGGAGGTAAGTATGGCTTCAACCAGAAGAAGTTTGAAGATTTCCATTTTGAAGCTGGTAAGTGGTACAATATGGCAATCACTTATAAGGAAGATGCTAATGCTGTTCCTACTTTGCGTATCTATGTGAATGGAGAGCTTGCTCTTGAAAGTAAGTGGCCTGGTCCTGCTAACGAATGGGATTATATCGCCTTAGGTAACTCAAACTTTGATGCCTTAGTAAGAGAGCTTCGTTTCTGGTCTCGTGAGCTTAGTGCTACAGAGGTTGCAAGTACTCAATTCTTTGCAGACCCTACAGCTCCAGGTCTTGAACTATATGCTCCTCTCGATAAGGTAAACGGCGTTAAGAATATCGTTCCTGGTAAGGAAAATGCATTTGTTTCTAAACTTAAACCTAATGGAGGCGAAATGATTTCTACTGAAGGTTATACGTTTAACTTCAATAAGGAAGTATCATTCCCAAACTAAAAGATTAAAGACAATGAATTATATATTTAAGAGTGTAGCACTTCTTTCTATGGGTGTTCTTCTTGCTCAGTGTGGTAAGGATGAGCCTGAGGTGGTACAATTCAAGGATGGCTACACTGTCAAGAAGCCTCAAGCTGGAAAAAGAGATAAGGCTCCAGATGTTAATCTGCTTGACCAATATGGCTCTTTTACAAGTAAGGAAGTTAATGCAGAGGCTGAATTGAATGTTCAGAATAATGTTGTTGCGATAAGCAAGAAGCCAATAATCTCTGTGGGTGTTCAGACGGCGTTTCCGGTATCTGCTAATGTTACATTCAAGCTTAGCTATGATGCAGAAAAGGGTGCTTCTTCAGGAAAGACAATTATCCCTGAAGATGTGCTTGAAATCCCTGCTACAGCGGTTATCCCAGCAAAGGCTCAGGAGGTAAAAGTTGCTATTCAGTTAAAAGAAGATGCATTGAAGAAGCTTAAGGTAGGTACTTATAGCTTCTACCTCAAGCTCAGCACTGAAGATGCTTCAATTCAATTCAAGGGTGATGACCGTAAGGAACTACTCGTGAATGTTAAGGTTGAACAAAGTGAAAGTCCTATTGTTGGAACACCTTTCC
>RBKG01000107.1 GCA_003640335.1 Porphyromonas sp. | reverse complement strand
ACAGACTACGGCTGAAGTCTCCAGAAAGTACTACGTACTTACAAATTTAAGTGTGCGTACTCACTGAAATAAGTACACGTACTTACAACAGCGATTACATAGTACTTACTAAAACAAGTACGACGTACTGACATTGATTTTGAACGTGTCGCAGAAGAGCCCTTTAGGGCGATACTCCTGCATAGCCCAGGGCGCAAGCCCTGGGTAATAATAGTCAATACATTTATTGAGCCCCAAAGGGGCGGCACTTCTATAGACAAAGTCAAATGCGTGCGTTGGAAGTGCCGCTCCTACGGAGCTCATTCCACTTTTATCCGCGTGTACCCAGGGTTTCATTTCGGGCTTTGCCCTCATTCCACCCTGGGCTTTGAAGAGTGTCGTGCCTACGGCACTCAAAATTAGCCTAAATGAGACCATTGCACGGTTTCCTAAATTTTGATGCGCCTGCCCTATCCTAACTTCCCTATCCCAAGGGCAATAAAAAAGAACTGCGCCAAAACGAATTTTGACACAGCCCTTAGTTTTCAGATTTAGCAATATAAATACTGCCTTATGAAAGCACTACCGATAACCAATTAGAGATGTAACGAGCACCGTATTCAGAAATCATACTCTCGGGGTGAAACTGCAAGCCCCATATAGGGAGCGTTTTATGTCGAAGAGCCATCGTCTGACGACCATCGTCATCAAGCGAATAGGCAAGTTCGACAAGGTTAGCTTGAGTAGACGTGCAAGAGTTCATATCTACAACCCAACTATGATAACGCGCAATAGCACTCCCCGAAGGAATGCCCTCAAAGAGCAAATCATCGACATCATAAATCAATCTACTCATATGACCATGCAGAGGTTGTGCTATCTGCTTTAAGGCATAACCCTCACTTACAGCTATAGCCTGACAGCCCAAGCAAATTCCTAAAATAGGTTTCCCCTCTCGCTTAAACTCATCAAGTGCTTTCATCATAAGAGGTTCGTCGTCGGGAAGTCCGGGACCCGGAGATATTAGAAGCGCATCATATCGCTTCGTCGGACAAGACTCTAAAGCATCCGCCCGCACGACATCATAAAAGCAAAACTCCTTTGCCTCTCGCACAAGCTGAACGAGATTATAAACAAAGGAGTCTTGATTATCTATAATAAGAATACGCTTAGTAGACATTACTTGAGACCACCGAATGGGGCCTAAATGAATAGTTTCTACTTAAGCATCTCTGTAATAGGCTTACCTATACATGCACTTGGGAGCTGGGTCTTAAGCAGGAATGCAAGAGTAGCCGCAATGTCTGTCATATAAACCTCTCTGTATAGGTGTCCCTTAGGCACATTATGACCCATAAATATCAAAGGAATATGCGTGTCGTAAGGAGACCAAACAGCGTGGTTTGTACCTAAAACAGGCTTACTGCCAGCAGACATATAACCCGGAAGAGTTACAACGAAGATAGCACCTGAGCGCGTACGATTATAGCCATTAGTGATGCGCATAGCGATTTCTGTAGGCAATGTAGTAGGATTAACCTTATCACCACGCACAGCATACGCAACGCCTTCTTGCTTAGATACAGCCGATACTACTGCATTGTAGAGCTTATCACGGTCAAGGCCAAGAGAGTCTATGCGCTGTTCGTTGAAGAAAATCTGATAGTTCATCACATCCTTAAGCAGCGTCACATTCTGCCCCGAGATAGAACGAGAAACAGAGTCTACCAACTTCTTCGTTTCATCGACACGCCACTTATCTCCTGGTAGATGCTTGTCAGCAAGGAACTGAATGTTATGACCAGCAGCATGGTCAGCTGTGATAAAGAAGACATAACCATCTTTGCCATACTTACTATCAAGGTAAGAGAAGAATGAGGCTAACTGACGGTCAAGACGAAGATACGTATCTTCTAGTTCGACAGAGAAAGTGCCGTATCTGTGTCCTACATAGTCTGTAGACGAGAGGCTTATCGCAAGGAAGTCGGTAGAGTCCTTACGCATACCCAAGCTTTCGCCCTCAATAGCTGCCTTAGCCATATCAAGCGTTAGTTCGTTCCCCATAGGCGTAGAGCGAATAACGCCTACACCATGCTTTTGGCTAAGAGCCTTCGTATCTAAAGGAAGCGTAGCAGGCACATCGCCCCAAGGTAGTTCGTACTTATTTTGGTCAGCCACACTCTCTGTATAAGTATTGAGTGGGTATAGTGGTTGCCAGCCCCCAGCGAGATATTGCTCAGGCAAACGCTTACTATTGAAGTCGTTCACCCACTGAGGGAGCTTATCCATGTAGTAAGTACTTGATATGAAATTACCGCTCTTATCATCGAACCAATAAGCAGCATTAGCCGCATGACCAGCAGGCAGAATAGCACCTCTATCCTTGAGGGCTACCCCCACGACACGGCTAGTGAAATTAGTTGCGATGCGCAGTTCGTCTGTAATAGTCGTTGCACGCAGATTGCGTGGAGACATTTGTCCGTCCTTGCCATTCTCAGCTCCTACTGTCTGCACGCTCTTATCCTCGGTGCAGTACATGGGCTTACCATTATCGTAAAAGTTATTGCCGGCAATACCATGCAAGCTAGGCACGCTACCCGTATAAACAGTAGAGTGACCAATGGCTGTAACCGAAGGCAAATAGTTAATGCGAGCATTGTCGCAGTTGAAGCCCTCATCAAGCAGACGACGGAAACCCGATTGACCAAATCGGCTATTAAAACGATACAAATACTCCCAGCTCATTTGGTCTACGACCATACCCACGACTAGGCGAGGGCGACTAAAGTACTGAGCTTTTTGAGATGATTGATTAGGCTTCTGCACCTTCTTACCCTGAGCAAAGACTGAGGGCGATGCGGCTATGCTAAGAGTAGCAATAGCACAAGCTAAAATATTTCTCATAATTTATTTTGAATAAATAGTTACTTCTTTACTAACTCTAGGCGTGTCCACCTATTGCGCACCTCATAACCAAGGGCAGACAAGCCCAATTCCTTGGCTCTATCTGTAAGCACTTCTACATCTTCTTCGTAGAAACCGCTCAATATCAGATGTCCACCTTCCTTCAAGACAGCTACATAAGCAGGCATATCAGCCAGCAAGATATTGCGTGTGATATTAGCCAAGATAAGGTCATAGGGCTTTTTACCCGCAAGCGAAGAGGCATCGCCCTGCATAGCTTCTTCGATGTGTACGCCATTAAGCTCGGCATTCTCTAGGACATTTAGATATGCCCATTCATCTATATCAATAGCTGTCAAACACTCTGCACCTTGCTTGAGTGCTAGGATACCTAGTATCCCTGTACCACAACCCATATCGAGTACACGCAAGCCCTTCATGCTATGCCCAATGATATAGCCCATCATAAGCGCAGTCGTTTCGTGATTACCTGTACCGAAAGCCATCTTAGGGCTAATGATAATTTCCGTTTGAGCTTCGGGGTCAGGTGTATGGAAAGGTGCTCGTATCTGACAGAGCTTATCTCCAATCATGATTGGCTGAAAGTAGTGCTTCTCCCACTCTTCATTCCAATTCACATCGGGCACATCTTCCACGACATATTCAATAGCAACACCCTCTAGGATAGTTTCACCTAGTTGGCTCTTAATAGCACGATTATCGGCAAGGAGTTCCGTTGGGATATAAGCCTTTAGAACGCCTTCATTAGTATCAAAGCTATCAAAGCCTAAGCACCCTAAGGCATCTGAATAGAGGTCATAGATAACTTCATCATCAAGCCCCTCAGGCTTGCTCGTAATCGTGATTGTGTAACAAGTATATTGCATAAGTTTAATTTGTCTTTTCTTTCTTAATAAGTTGCCCGACCGCTCCATAGAGATGCTGCAAAGCCCAAGCCAATAGCACACTTAAGAGTGCAGTCACTAAAAACACCCAAGGCACATTATAAGCCTTTGGGATATAAGGGCTCACCAGCCACAGCACCAAGATATGCCAGTAGTATATATCAGCTGACAAGTGCTTGCCTATCCAGCTCCATACACCTTTGAGGGGGCGAGAGTTCTGTTGTAAACAGATTGTAAAGATAGTGATTACTGAGCAGGTAATCAGTATCGGACGAATAGCCAAACAGATACGACCCACCGATGAAGACTTAAGAAAATGCCCCAAATAAAGCAAGGCTATCAAGAGGAGCAGACTATAAAGAGCATAAGGGAAAGCGAGCAAAGCACTACGCCAGCGCCGAATAAACATGCCGAGGGACAGATAGCCTAAGCCCGTAGCAAGTGTATAGCGAAAAGCAAAAGCAAGGGGATGCGTCCAATAGATATGCCCCCAAGACCCCGTTAAATAAGCGGACAAGATGCCATGTAGTACGAGAGCCAGCATGCCGACAAGCACACTATACGAGCGAAGACAGTAGACAAGCGCAAGGGCATAGATTAAGGCTGACAGATACCACAGATGCACTTCATTATTATTCATGCCCACAAGCAACCACTTAGCATAGTACTGCCAGCTTTGCCCCAGCGCACGGAAGCCATGAGGCAGAAAGAGATAAATGAGATGCAAGCCCAAAGTTATAGGCACGAGCTTGCCTAGGCTACGCACAATCTTCTTGCGCAGGGTGCATTCATCTTCATGATAGAGAAAGTAGCCCGTAATAGCAAAGAATAGGGGTACTGCAAGAGAAGCTAGTACATTTACTTCTTCACGCAGTACCCCCATCGGAGTATGTATCGCCACCACTGCCAAGGCACATATCGCTTTGAGGATATATAAACTATGTATATCTCTGTCAGCAGCAGATGGCATAATTAAGCTATTTTCGGACTCGTGCTACTAAGCAAAAAGGGTTTCTAAACTCTTCGATATCGCCTGAGCTGTATGCTCAAGGTCTGCTTGTGTATGCGCCATAGAGATGAACATACATTCAAACTGTGAAGGAGGTAAGTAAACGCCCTCACCAAGCATCAAGCGGAAATAACGTGCATATAGTTCGGTATCACACTCGCTAGCCTCTGTATACGAAGACACACCGCCCTTGCGGAAGAATATCGTAGAGAGAGAGCCGACACGATTATAACTGATATGGTCACTATACTTATCTAGCGTAGGGCGTAGCAAAGACTCAAAGTACTGAGATTTCTCTTCTAGCTCCTTATAGAAGCCTTCTCTATTTAGTGCTTTGAGCATCTCGGCACCAGCAGCTAGAGCCAATGGATTACCCGATAGCGTGCCAGCTTGATAAACAGGACCTAGAGGTGATAAGTATTCCATTATCTCACGGCGACCGCCAAAAGCCCCTACGGGCAAACCGCCTCCGATAATCTTCCCTAGACAAGTTAAGTCGGGACGAATACCATACAGCTCTTGTGCGCCACCACGAGCAGCACGGAAGCCACTGATAACCTCGTCAAAGATAAGTACTACACCTTCTTCCTCTGTCAGCTGACGAAGGGCACGCAAGAAGTCGGGATTAGGCTTCACGAGTCCCATATTACCCATAATAGGCTCTAGGATAACAGCGGCCACTTGACCAGAGAAATTATGGAGCAAAGTCTTAATAGACTCAATATCGCCATAGGTCCCTACAAGCGTATCTTCAGCCGTATGCTGGGTTACGCCTGCACTACCTGTCTGACCAAAAGTAGCTAGACCACTACCCGCTTTAATTAGGAAGCTATCGGCATGTCCATGATAACAGCCCTCTAGCTTAATAATCTTATCTCTACCCGTATAACCACGAGCAAGGCGGATAGCACTCATAGTAGCCTCTGTTCCAGAGTTCACCATGCGAACCATCTCCACAGAAGGGAAGAACTGTGTAATCAGTTCGGCCATCTCTACTTCACGCTCATTGCACGCACCATAACTAGTACCATGCTTGAGTTCAGCTTCAATAGCTGCCTGAATAGCTGGATTGCTATGACCAATAAGTAAAGGTCCCCACGAACTAATAAAGTCTATATATTCGTTGCCATCAGCATCCCATATATGTCCCTTTTCGCCTCGAGCAATATAGAGAGGCGTCATCCCGACGGAGCGAAAAGCACGCACAGGGCTATTCACTCCACCGGGGATTAGTTTAGCAGCTTTTTCAAAGAGAGCAGTACTCTTATCTGTTTTCTGCATTACGATTAGATTAAAATCTACATAAAGGCAATATCGCCAATCTCAAAGAAATCCTTATCATCAAGGACACGCACTACTTCTAGACGAAGCTTTTGCGTGCGCACTGGCTTCTTCAAGCGCACTTCTACTGGGATAGGATTAGCTTTGATATTCTGGAACTCACCCTCTGCGACAAGCTGATTATCTGCATATAGTCTGTACTTCTGAATATGACCCTGAGCATCTCTGTGCTGAGTAGGTGTATAAACGAAGCTACTTACTAGACTAGGCTTAGACAGATTAAAGTTAAGCACAGACTCTGCCTTCTTGAAGCGTACAGTTGTATAACCATTACCATCAAAAAGAGCCTTATGCTGAGCAGCAGGCAATGAGTCTACTTGTATGTTCTTCGCTGAGTAACCAAAGCGAATAGTCTTCTCGGCCTTATCCGTACCCGAGTCTGCCATAACGCTTACTGTCACATGGTCGCTAGGGATTTGTACAGGCCCCGTATAAGACTGCCACTTACCCTTACCAATGCGATAGCTTAACTTGTGACGAGGAGAAGCACCACGGATAATAAGCTGGTCAGCTTCATTTCTGTAAGCCTCTGGAGCATCTACAAGCTCTGGAGCGAGATAAGCTGCGACTTCAGCCAAGCAAGGCACGTCCTTACTCTTCGTAATCTTGAGGCGAATAGCATCTGTTTCCACAGGACTAATGCGAATAATACGCTTATAGCCGATAGTCGTAAGGCTATCACGAGTATCAACGGCCTGCCATGAGCCATCAGCAGTACGGCTTTCGAGCGTAAAGCCTTCTACACGTTGTCCTAAACGGATATATTCTTGTAGCAGAATGTTATTTAGCTTCTCCTTCTTGCCTAGTGTAAAGACAATAGAAGGCGTTTTGCTCTCCATTGTAGCCCAATAAGTATTGTCCTTACCATCTACAAGATGAGCAGGGACGAACTTATCACCCAAACGTGTATCCTCAGCTTCTACACGTGCGCCCTTAAGCAGATTGTTCTTAAAGCTCTTAACAATATGCTCATGCCATCTGACGATGTTGATAGAGTCTTGACGAGGGATAACACCATCTAGATTTACAGGGAAGTTAAGCAATAGATTAGCATTGCGTCCTACACTCTGATAATAGATATTAGTTAGGTTAGCAACGCTACGCACCTGATGGTCTTCACGGTGGTGATAGAACCAGCCCGGACGAATACTTACGTCCACTTCACCGGGCAACCATTCTTTACCTTCACGATGACCCCATATATTCTCACGGTGGTGCTTTTCTTCGTTGTAGCTGTATGTAGACCAGTTAGTCTCACCAGCCCATCCTTGCTCGTTACCAATCCAACGAATAGTAGGCACAGTACCGCCAAAAATCATGATATTAGGATTATTCTTTCTCAAGATTTCAGAAGCCTCTTCGTACATATAGTACTCCTTGGGGTTAATGCTACGAGCCTCGTCAGCACCGCCATACCAACCAGTACCACCATTAGCACCATCAAACCAGTACTCAAATAGCTCTCCATAGTTAGAAGTTAGCTCTCTGATTTGGTCGTGGAAAATCTTTTGATAGCCTTCACGTGCATACTCTGCATTGTGTCTATCCCAAGGGCTTAAGTACAAACCGAACTTTAAGCCATACTTACGGCAAGACTCACTCAATGACTTCACTAGGTCGCCCTTACCACCAAGCCAAGGACTATTCTTAACCGAATAATCAACAGTCTTGGTTGGCCACAAACAGAAGCCATCATGGTGCTTAGCCGTCAAGATAACAGCCTTCATGCCCGCAGCCTTGAGCGTGCGTACCCACTGGTCTGTATCTAGTTTCTTAGGATTGAATGTGCTTGCAGGCGTATTACCATAGCCCCACTCTAGGTCATTGAAGGTATTTAGCCCGAAGTGCACAAAAGCATAAGTTTCTAGATGATGCCATGCCATCTGTGCTTCAGTAGGAACTGCCCCTACTGCTTTAGGCTCCGGCATACCGCCCTTCATCTGGCTTGCATCTTGTGCTTGTGCAGAAGATACTGCCCCCAGACAGAGCAATGGCAAAGTAGCTAAAACTAACTTCTTCATAATCTTTTTTCGTGTTTGTATATAATCTCTGATAATGCTTCAACTAACTCAGGCGAACTATTCAAGCATGGGATATACGTCATCTGATGACCTCCCGTGTGCATAAAGTCGCGCCTATACTCGACATCAATCTCGTGCAATGTCTCTAGACAATCACAGATAAATCCCGGACATACGACCGCAATACGCTTAGCACCCTCTCCCGCAAAGCACTTCACTCGCTCTATAAAGTACGGACGCATCCACTCGTGATTGCCCAAACGACTTTGATAGACTAGTTCGACCTTGCTCTCAGGTAAGCCTAAGCCCTGACGCAAGCGTTCTGCCGAGGTCTCACAGTGCAAACGGTAGCATGTAGCTCTTTGCTGAGGCGTGTGATGACTATGGATACAATGCTTCGTTTCCCCATTATGAGAACGGCACGGAGGCATCAAGTGCGATACCGGTATACCATGCATCGAGATAATCAACCTATCTATATCCTCAGGCAAATGACGGCGAACCTGCTCTACAAGTACCCGATTATATGCCTCCTCTTCATAGAAAGCATCCATCACCGAGAGCTCCATATCAAGCCCTAAGGCTGAGAGCCTATCAAGGGCATGCACAGCAGCCGTCTCAAAGCTAGAGCGCGTATAATGAGGATACAAGGGTAAGACACTCACCTCTTTGACTCCAAGCTGAGATAACTCAAGCAAGGTATCATCCATAGAAGGTGTACCATAGCGCATAGCCAAGCCTACGGGACGCTTCATTTGCTCAGACAGAGCCTCTGCAAGCAAAGCACTATGATGAACGAGAGGAAAGACCTCCTGCTCTTCATCCCAGATATAACTATAGTTGCGTGCTGAGCGTTTCGCCCTAAAAGGCACTATAATCCCCTTAACAAGTACACTCCTCCAAAAAGGTGATAAACCGATGACACGCTCATCCATGAGAAACTCGCGCAGATAAGAAGCGACATCTTTTACTTTTGGAGACCGTGGTGAACCTAAATTAATTAACAAGACGGCACGATTATTCGTAGCCGCATATGACCGCCCGTAGACGTTGTGTATATTTACTTTTGACAATGTCTTTGAGCTTATTCTTCTTGTGCATCTTCCTCCAAAGCACTATAATCTTGGAAGAGGAAATCATTATACGGGAATCTCTGAATATGTATCTCTTTAACCCTATCGTAAAGCATGGTTTTGAGGTCTTCAATCCCTTCTAGTTCTCGTGCCGAGATAAAACGAACGTTATCCCCCCTACGCTCGTGCCACTGTGCTTTCAATTCCTCTAGAGAGATATTACGCTTCGTACGTGGAGACAAATCGTCTGGGTCTTTCTCTTCCCACTCATAAGCATCGACCTTATTGAAAACGATGATATTGGGTTTATCGCTATTCTCACCTATAATCTCTGTGAGCGTGCGTTCAACCACCTCAATCTGTTCCTCGTAATTAGGGTGCGATACGTCTACGATATGCAACAGAATATCAGCCTCACGAACCTCATCAAGCGTAGACTTAAAGCTCTCAATAAGTTCGGTAGGAAGTTTGCGGATAAAGCCTACCGTATCACTAAGGAGGAAAGGCAGATTATGCACAATCATCTTGCGCACCGTCGTATCTAGGGTAGCAAAGAGCTTATTCTCTGCAAACACTTCACTCTTCGCAAGCGTATTCATCAGCGTACTCTTCCCCACATTCGTATAACCCACAAGAGCTACACGCACCATCTTACCTCTATTCTTGCGTTGCATAGACATCTGTCTATCAATCACCTTAAGGTCTTCTTTGAGGTGGCTTATGCGGTCTTGAATAAGACGCTTATCCGTTTCCAACTCTGTTTCCCCCGGTCCACGCATACCTACACCACCACGCTGGCGGTCAAGGTGCGTCCACAGACGTGTCAGACGAGGAAGCATATACTTATATTGGGCAAGCTCAACCTGCGTCTTAGCATAAGCCGTTTGGGCTCTCAGGGCAAAGATGTCAAGAATTAGGCTTGTACGGTCTAGTATCTTTACTTTCAGTTCTCCTTCTATATTGCGGAGTTGCTTAGGGCTTAACTCATCATCAAAAACAACAACTCCGATTTCATGCTCCTCCACATAGAGGCGTATCTCCTCCAGCTTACCCTTGCCGACAAAAGTAACTGGATGAGGATTATCTAAGCGTTGAACAAAACGCTTAACAGGACGAAGACCAGCCGTGTCACTCAAGAAATCAAGTTCATCAAGATACTCCTTTACTTGAGCTTCAGTCTGCGATTTGGTAATAAGACCAACTAATACGACCTCTTCGTTTTTTACTTCGGTTATTATGAAATCTCTCATACAAAGACAAAGATAGTATTTTTTACACTCAAAATCTTGAGTTTGATAGACCAAGTATATCAAA
>RBKG01000148.1 GCA_003640335.1 Porphyromonas sp. | reverse complement strand
CAAGCTCGTACTCGAGTATGGAGATCTCTATTGGCATGTTCCAGACCGCTTTGACCTATATTCTGTATTTCCCTATATTCCTAAGACAGGAATACCTGAATTTGGAGGTTTGACCTATAAAGTAGGTACTGATGACGAGGTTCATGCAGGAAAGATACATCGCGCTACAGGCGAACAAGCGCGTATAGATGGAGTAAAATACACGGATTTGAAATCTATTTATTACAGAAATCAGGATGCAAACTTCCGTAAACAAACCTATGCGCTGTCACGCAATACGTTCTATGCCTTCCGTTTCATAGGTACTTCTATGGCTGTTGCCGTTCGATATACAGAGGGAGGCAAATGGTATAATCCTAATCCGGGCTCTGCTCCCCAGGGGGTACCTGTAGACCCACCTGCTGGAGGTTCAACGCTAACAATCAACCCTCGCTCATTCTTTAGCATTGAGATGAAAACCATAGGTAATGCTTTCAGATTTAAGGATATGTCAATGGATGAGGCAGAGAAATACCTAAAAGAAGTCATTGTTAAAGACGATTTTTGGCAAGATGGAACTGAGTTACGCCCAGAAGTCATCAAACGAACTATACATGTCAATGGCGTTTGGTCTTCCGACCGAACTAATGACTTTATAATCGATTACGGAGGACAAGCCCTATTTATTTGGACTCGCAAACTAAATGACCAATGGCCCTCAAATGGTCCTAAGATACAATATCCAGGAGTGTATCAAAACCATCGTATAGATAATGACGGGCTTCATTATCATACTGCTACTGTAGCAGAAGTAAGTACTAAAGGAAGAAGAGGATACTATGTCCTACCATGGCTCTCGCTCCATCAGCCTGAAAAACACTAAACTAACTTCCTAAAAGTCAAAATAGGCACTAGAGATTTACTCTTTAGTGCCTATTTTCTTTTATAGCGATGAGAACGCAAGGCGTAAAAGAGCTCCAAGGAGCGGCACTACTTCATAGCCTAGGGCGCAAGCCCTGTGACTTAAAGTTTCAAACAATAGAAAGTCGCATGAAAATAATACCTTTGCTCTCTCCTCAAACAAATGAATATGAACAAAACAAAGACTCTAATACGACATATTGGAATAGCAATACTGCTCCTCGTACTCGTTCCCCAAACGAATGCTCAAAAAGGGCTAATTTCTTTCCTAACAGCTTCAAGCAATATCGTGCGCCTTGATACAGCAGCATACACTAGAGATTGGCTACTCGCTAGCCGTGTGCAGAGTATCAGCACACACCGTAACGGCAAGATGCGCCTATCACCTGGACAACGCTTGCAAAATCCGCTGTGGCTTCGCTTTTCAGAAGAGGGAGATAGCCTAAAAGTTTGGCTATTAGGAGGGCATTCAGACCGAGGTATCAATCCAAGACCTTGGCTCTCCATCGCTATCGATTCGGCTTCAAAGGCTTATCGCTTCTTTGACATTAGCCCCTGTATGGCCGCTCTACATGATGGACTAGACCCCGTAGCAGGACGTATGCAACCTGAGGGCTTAAGCTCATCGCCCGAAGTCATCTCTCGCTCAAGTCATCAGCATGGACTTGAGCTAAGTCTCAAACAGAGATTTAAACAGCTTGAGGTACAGCTACGGCATTCGCTCTATTTACTCCCCAAAGAACCTATGCCAGCGCAAGCCGACGATGCCCGAGTTGGCTACTACACACAAAACACACTTCAGAATGGACGCAAGCAAAAAAGCATAAACAAGTATTGGATAAGTGCAGGAGACTCCATCGTATATTGGGTAGACAATCGTTTCCCTCGTATATGGCAAGAAGCGATTAAAGCTGGTATTGAGGACTGGAATATAGCCTTCCGAGCAATAGGTCTGGGCAATGTCCTCAAAGCTAAGATATATCCTAAGCATGATGAGCATTTTGATGCTGATGCCATGACGGTAAATACCTTCCGTTATGTAGAGAGCGACTTTGCCAATGCACAAGGGAAACATTGGGTAGACCCACGCAGTGGCGAGATTATACAGAGTGATGTCTTATTCTTCTCTAGCGTTAAGCAACTTCTGTATAAATGGTATTACCTTCAGACAGCAGCCTATAACTCGCAAGCTCGCATATTTCCCCTACCCGATAGTGTAGAATATCGTCTTATTCGTTATGCTGCTGCCCACGAAATAGAGCACTGCTTAGGACTAGAGCATAATTACAGGGCATCAGCCTCCTACCCTACGGACTCGTTGCGTAGTAGAACCTTCACTGAGCGTTATGGTACGACGCCTAGCATTATGGATTATGCCCGATTTAATTACGTCGCCCAAAAAGAAGACCAAATAAAAGCCATCTATCCGCCTCTATTAGGAGTATATGACCTGTACGCTATTCGCTTTGGCTATGCCCCTCTGAATGAGCACGAACGTTTGGAGCTAGTCAATCAAGCTCAAGAACAAGCTTTTCTGCGCTACGAGAAATTAATCAAAGGAACGGGGGCTCAAGACCCTTATGTACAAGCCATAGGCATTGGAGATGATGGGTTCAAGAGTGTTCGCTATGCACTCAGCAATCTGCGCTATATCCTAAGGGAGCGTAAGCATTGGCCTGCCTCAAATATTGGAATTAAAGATATAGCCGAAGCCTATTATAGCCAACTTATGCTCCTACTGCCCTATCTAGATGGCGTATATCGGCATACGCTCAGCCCTGATGGTAAGCAAGTACGCACGACAGTGGTTGATGAGGACTATCAAGAAAAAGTTTGCGCTTTCCTATCGGACGAATTAGTTCGAGCTAAACAGCTATTCCCTAATCCCAAAGAAGGAAACAAGCCAAGGCAACTCATCGAGCAGCGCCTACAAGAGTATATAACTCATAAAACACCTGTTCGAAGGTCTTTATCGTAAGTGGTCGTAATCACAAATTTAAGTACGCGTACTTACGAAAATAAGTGTGCGTAATCACTGAAACA
>RBKG01000085.1 GCA_003640335.1 Porphyromonas sp. | reverse complement strand
CGAGTTTTACGCTATAAATATTGTACCTTTGAATTGTTTTAGCGCAGCAATGCCTAAAACAACCTATTAAACCATAACCAAAAAACAATTAACTAACGACTTATGAGCAGAAAAAAGAATGTTCAAACGACAGAGAACCTACAGCTGGTTCTAGACATCCTGCGAGAGGTCACCCGAGAAGACCTCGGGCAGGAAATGTGCGAGCGCATAGAATCTATACGCCGCCTAGCTAACGAAACGACCTGTGATGACGACAAGTTTAAGCGTCTTGAAGAGGCTATCGCATCACTTAGCGATAAGGAATTACTCTACGTCGCACAGGTATTCAACCAAACGCTCAACCTCATTAACACTACTGAGCAACTAAGTAGTACCGAAGCTGAGGTTTTGAAGCAGAACCCTATTCGTTTTACAGCCCTTTGCAAAGAACTACGTGAAGCAGGGTGCAGTAACAACGAAATCATTAAGGCTATTGAAGAGCTGCATATGGACCTTGTCCTAACAGCCCACCCAACAGAAATCAACAGACGCTCACTCATTAACAACCTCAACGAAACGAGCGAGTGTCTTCTCAAATTAGACTCTAAGGAAGTACCTGAGCACTACCGCCGTCAGCTTATGCACAGACTGCATCAGCTTATCGTGCAGTATTGGTTCACTGACGAAATCCGTAACCGCAAGCCTACCCCTGAAGAAGAAGCTAAGTGGGGTAATGACGTTATCGAATATAGTCTTTGGGAAGCTGTGCCTGCGTTCATTCGTGAGCTAAACGTTCAGCTCCAAGAGATGCTTGACGGCTATACCCTACCGCTCACCGCCAGACCAATACAATTCTCTGCGTGGATGGGTGGTGATAGAGATGGTAACCCTAATGTTACAGCTAAGGTTACACGCATCGTTCTACTCATGAACCGCCGTCGTGCCGTTAAGCTCTTCCTACAAGACATCGAAGCCCTTGTTAAGGAACTATCTATGAGCCTTTGCACACCCGAACTGCGTGCTTACCTTGGTGATGAAGAGGCTCAAGAGCCTTATCGTGAGGTGATGCGTAAGCTCCGTAGCAAGCTCCGTGCAACATACGAGTACCTCAACGAGTGCGTTGAAACAGGTATTATTAAGGAGCGTCCTGAAGGTCTTATTTGGTCAGACGAAGAGCTTTGGGAACCATTAAAGCTCTGTTATGACTCGCTTAAGGCTTGCGAAATGGGGATTATTGCTGATGATAGACTTATTGACACAATGCGTCGTGTACAAGCCTTCGGCATTACCCTCGTTAAAACTGACGTAAGACAAGAAAGCACAAGACACACCGAAGCCATTAGTGAGGTTGTGCGTTACCTAGGCTTAGGCGACTATGCAAGCTGGAGCGAAGAAGAGAAGCAAGCCTTCCTTATCCGTGAACTTTCTTCTCGTCGCCCACTTATTCCTAGAGACTGGACGCCATCGGCAGATACGGCTGAAGTACTAGAGACTTGCCGCTTAGTCGCATCAACACCTCAAGGCGTTATCCCCGTGTACCTCATCTCGATGAGCCAAACACCTAGCGACGTCCTTGCTGTACATCTCTTACTCAAAGAATCGGGTTGTCCATATCACATGCCAGTAGGTCCGCTCTTCGAAACGCTTGAAGACCTTAAGAATGCTGCTCCCGTCATGAAGCAACTCTTCTCTATCGGCTGGTATAGAGGCATCATTGGCAATAAGCAAATGGTGATGATTGGGTATAGTGATAGTGCTAAGGACGCTGGAGCACTCGCTGCTGGTTGGGGACAATACACAGGACAAGAAGAACTCATCAAGGTATGCGAAGAGGCAGGCGTCAAGCTCACTCTATTCCATGGTCGTGGTGGTACAATCGGTCGTGGTGGTGGTCCTGCTAAGACGGCTCTCTATTCACAGCCACCGGGCTCACTACATGGAGGGCTACGTGTAACGGTTCAAGGCGAAATGATTCGCTTCAAGTTCGGACAGAAAGGCACAGCCTTACGTACATTCGACTTATACCTTGAAGCTATTCTCCTTGCGAACCTATTACCACCACCAACACCTAAGGCTGAATGGCGTGCTATCATGGACGAATTAAGAGATAGCTCATGTAAGCTCTACCAAGATGTCGTACGTGGAAATGCAGACTTCATCTCTTACTTTGACCAAGCGACACCTATCAGTGAGCTCTCGAAGCTCCCTATCGGTTCGCGCCCTGCTAAGCGTCGTGCAGCTCCTACGGTTGATAGTCTGCGTGCTATTCCATGGATATTCAGCTGGAGTCAGAATAGACTTATGCTTCCTTCTTGGCTTGGTGCAGGTGAAGCCCTACAAGGAGCTATTGATAATGGTAAACTTCCTCTCCTTGAAGAGATGTATCGTGAGTGGCCATTCTTCCGCACACGTATCAGTATGCTCGAAATGGTTTATGCCAAGAGTGAAGCTAGCATTGCGGCAGCATACGACCAAAGATTGGTCGCTCCAGAAATTCGCTACCTCGGTGAAGATATGCGCCACAGACTAGAAAAGGATACGCAAACAATCCTAGCTATTTCACACGACACCACGCTCATGGAGGATATTGAGGATGATAGCAATGCTGCATGTAGCATCGCTCTACGCAACAGCTTCATTCTTCCACTGAACTTCTTGCAGATAGAGCTTCTTGCTCGTGCTCGTGCTAATAAAGAATCTAATTCGGATGTCGAGCAAGCCCTTATGGTTACTATCTCAGGTATCGCTGCGGGCGTTCGTAACTCTGGTTAGTCAATAAGAAGGATAAATTACCTTCTCCCAATATAAACACTGAGGGGTCTGTATCAAGATTAAATCTTGTAATACAGACCCCTCGTTCTATAAATTTACTTCAGTTCATCAGGCCACGGACACACCTGCCCACTAGCCTTGTCTATTGGACGCTGTCCGCCCATCTTCCTCAATTGCTGACCGAGCAAATGCTTTA
>RBKG01000026.1 GCA_003640335.1 Porphyromonas sp. | reverse complement strand
ACCTAGACTCTTCCGCTAGAACAGATTTCAGAGCCTCATCTTCTATAAGTTCAAACGCCCAAGGTTGAGAGTTAATAGAGCTTGGAGACAAGCGCAATACTTCCTTGATTGTAGCAAGTTGTTCCTCACTCAACCGAAATGATAGGTCGTACACCTTAGTGGTATACCGACTTTGCAGTAATTTGAGAATATCCATAATCAGAATAATATAGTCAACAGCAGGTCTTCTTATCGTGTATAGAGTAGTTAAGTTATTCCTTTACTAGCGATTACCTCATTTTTTTTTAATGAGGCAGCACGATGCCCTCCCAAAGGTCAAGTTTTACTTGGTCTTTGGGAGGGCTTTGCATAATAGAGTAATCGCAAGGTATTGATACTGAAGACGACAGGCGTTTACTCGTGTAAATGACGGGGCCTGAATGTCGAAAATAACGCAGCGAGTGTCGTATTATGCAATGGTCTCTTAATGTACAAGAGGGATATATTTGCCGTATCCGGCAGCCTGCATTTCTTCCTTCGGAATGAAACGAAGCGAGGCACTATTGATGCAGTATCTCAATCCGCCTTTGTCTTGAGGCCCGTCGTTGAATACATGTCCGAGGTGGGCTTGCCCTAGTTTACTTTTAACTTCAATCCTTGTCATACCGAAGGAGTTGTCATAATGTTCGGTAATCAGACTCTTATCAATAGGTTTGGAGAAACTAGGCCAGCCACAACCAGAATCAAACTTATCCGAAGAGGCGAATAATGGTTCTCCGGTCGTAATATCTACATAGATACCGGCGCGATGTTCGTCCCAATACTCATTCTTAAATGCTCGTTCGGTGCTTGCCTTCTGAGTAACCTCGTATTGCAAGGTCGTTAGTTCGCGCTTGAGACTATCATCGCTCTTGCGCTTATAAGGCATCGTTTCCTTGGCCTTCTTGAATAGATGCGAAGAGATATGACAATATCCACCGGGATTTTTATCAAGATAATCTTGATGATAGTCCTCAGCAGGGAAGAAGTTTTTTAGAGGTTCGCATTCTACAAGAATAGGCAATTTATAATGCTTCTGTAGCTCCTTGAGGGATTGAAGTATAATCTCCCTATCAGCCTCATTCGTATAATAGATGCCGGTACGATATTGAGAACCTCGGTCTCCACCCTGTCTGTCTTTGCTTGTAGGGTCAATCGTCTCGTAATAAAGTTGTAGTATCTGAGCGAGGTCGATTATATCAGGATTGTACGCGATATGTACGGTCTCGGCAAATCCAGTAGTGTGGCTACAGACCTCTTCATAGGTAGGCTTGTCTGTATTACCGTTGGCGTATCCGACTTGGGTATTGGTCACGCCGTCCACTTGCTTAAAGAAATGCTCCGTACCCCAAAAGCAACCACCAGCTAAATAGATTTCTTTCATATTCTTATCTATATTAAACTTGTTATTTGCAGGAGTCTTACCTGCACAACTAATAATTGTGAAGCCCAAGACGAATAGCCTTAGAGCGTGTTTGATGATTTTGATGTCCATAATTCATTCTATTCAAATTAAGATGTTTCGTTAAATATGAATTTGAACTATAATCAATCATCAAAGTTCGATAACTATTATCGCTAGTAGGATAGTCCGTGTCAATACCTTGTGAGGATTAGAGGCTATCAGCGAATATGATGACGCTTATATTCGCTGCTTAATATGGCCGTTAAATGTGCAATTAGGTCAAAGAATACGATTTTGCTATTGACATTCTGGGCAATATGTCGTGTGGCGAGGTCCAATTCATCAAGGATAAGAGAGACGTTATCTATATTCAGGCAGGCCTTGATATATTGGGCGATGGGCTGTTCATCGTTTCTTAGATAGCTGACTTTCGGTATCTCGTAGTTGGCGATAAATAGTTCCCTAAATGTACGAGCGAAATAGGCTAGTAGTTGGAGCTGTTCATCTTTTGACAGACTAGCAAGTTCGTCGCTAAGCGAACGGAAGCGTACGGGTTGGGCATCTACAGTAGCGCGCAGGCATTGCTTGAATAGGTCTAATAAACGATTATTATCTTGGTTTTTTCCGAGATATTCATCGAGAGCTATTCGGTAATTACCTCCAGCTCTGTGAGCTATGTCTTGGGTATTAAGGTTTTGATGTTTAGGCTCGATTTGGTCTAATTGTTCGCGTATAATTTGTTCATCGAGCGGTCTCAGATAAATAGTTTGCATACGGCTTCTGAGTGTCCCCAATACGGCTGACTCATCTAATGAGACCATCAGAATAATAGTATTTGTTGGAGGTTCTTCTATCAATTTAAGGAGTCTCGCCCCTAGTACATCCTGCAGTCGTTCAGGTAAATAGATGAGTATAATGCGGTAGCGTGCTTCGGCTATTTGATAGCTCAGACGTTCGCTTAGCTTCTCTGCCTCTCTTGAGAATATAGATAAGCGTTTACCATCTCCGCCCAAGATGTGTAGCCAATCGTTATAAGTGGTATGAGCTCCCGAAGCAAGGAATTCTCTCCATCTAGGTAATTCATCTTCACAGATATTGCGGCTACCGACATTAGCTATTGGAAATAGGTGTATTAGGTCTAGTCCAGAGAACTGACTAAAGCGTTTGCAAGAGGGGCATTCGCCACAGGCATCTTGGGGGCTTGGATTAGCGCAGTTGATATAACGAGCATAGGCATAAGCTAGACCTAATGCGCCGGCTCCATCAGTTCCAACGAATAGTCGTGCGTGAGGTACGACACCAGAGAGATAACTATTGCGAAGTTCTTCTTTGGCTATTTCTTGTCCTACTATATCTCTGAAAAACATAATACTGATATTATAATCTTGCTAAATGAAAAAAGAGGTAGCTTCTAAGTGAGCTACCTCTTGCGCTTGTTGTCTCATAAGGACTCGAACCTTAACAAACAGGACCAGAATCTGTTGTGCTACCATTACACCATGAGACAATGTCATTAGTTCGTAATCGGACTAACCATATTGATTTTCG
>RBKG01000035.1 GCA_003640335.1 Porphyromonas sp. | reverse complement strand
GAGAAGTCTACGTACTCAGAGCCAAAGCAACGCTCAAAACTACTCTTCAGGATAAGTTCATTCGGACTGCCATGCTCGAGCGTGCCGTCTCGGCTCATTAACCAAATTTGTTCGGCTTCATTGAGCGCAAGTTCTAGTTCGTGTGTCGAAACAAGTATTGCCTTATGCTCATCACGAGCAAGGCGTTTGAGCATACGTATGGTATCTATGCGACTAGGCAGGTCTAGGTGAGCCGTAGGTTCGTCAAGAAGCATAATCGGCGTTTGCTGGGCAAGGGCGCGGGCAGTCATGACCCTTTGTTTCTCGCCATCGCTAAGAGAGAGGTATTCTCGCTTTTCGTAACCTTCTAATTGGCACGAGCGAAGAGCCTGCCGAACAATATGCACATCATCTGCTCCTAATTTCGCCCTTAGTCCGATGTAGGGATAGCGACCGATACTCACAATATCCCATACGTTAAGCCCCATTGTGTGAAGCCTATCAGTAAGCACAAGGCTAATTAACTTAGCACGCTCTTTATCCCTAATCTGTGATAAGTCTTGGTCTAAGATGATACCCGTACCGCCGAGAGGTGGGAGCATGCCTGCGATAGTCTGCATGAGCGTAGACTTACCACAACCATTAGGTCCCATGAGCATCGTCAGTTCGCCTGCTTTGAGTTCGGCTGTAATGCTTTCGGAGACGATATGTTCCTTGCGTCTTACTTTGTAGCCCGTCTTGAGATTTTGCAGGCTGATTAGGGTATCGACTTGTTGCGTGCTCATGCTTAGAGAGTATATGCTTTGCGCCCTCGTATCATAATAAAGATAACTATGGGTGCGCCTATAAGTGAAGTGATGGCATTGATGGGCAGGACAAATTGTGCGCCCGGTAGCTGGGTGAGGATGTCGCACAGAAGCATCAGTGCAGCCCCCGAGAGCATTGTCGCAGGTAAGAGTATTCTATTGTTGGCCGTGCCATAAATGATACGGGCAAAGTGAGGAACGGCTATCCCTAGAAAGGCAATAGGACCTGTAAAGGCTGTTATGGTGCCACTGATAAGACTTGTCAGTAAGATGATAATCAAACGCACATGCTTAGGATTGATGCCGACGGAGCGTGTGTAGCGTTCGCCTATGTTGAGGGCATTCATGCTCTTGGGCAGAAGTAAGTAAGTGAGACCAAGGGCTAGTCCGACGAGAGGTAAGAGGAAATGCAGTTGTCGCCACGTCGTCCCTGAGACCGAACCAAAAGACCAAAGTAAGTAGCCTTTGAGCGTCTCTTCATCGCTGAAATACTGGAGAATAGATATGAGTGCGCTTGCGATAAAACCAATCATCACCCCCACGAGGAGTACAGAGGTTACATCTTGCATGAGTGAAGATGCGAATGAGATAAGCATTAAGACTGCCATAGCTCCGAGGAAGGCGGCTATGACGATGCCCCACACATTATTTAGTCCTCCGCCCGTGAGGCTAGGGAAGAGTGCGAAAGCCATTGTATAAATAGCGACACCTAGCCCTGCACCACTGCCTACACCTAGTATAGAGGTATCGGCAAGCGGATTGCGAAAAAGACTCTGCATCATCAGTCCGGCTGTGGCGATGCCTGCTCCTGCGCTTATAGCGGTAAGGATTTTGGGGAGGCGGAAGTTCAGAATAACATAATGAATAGTATTCCCCTCTTGTGGTGCTGTAAAGGCCTGCCATATTTCTCGGACCGATATAGAAATCGTTCCCCAAGCGAGGTCGCCAAGAGCAAGCACAAGTACGAGTACAAAACTAAGACTAAAGGCTAGTGCAACTCTATTCATCTTACTTGAGATGTAGGAAGTAGGTTGTTTCGTAATCAGGAAGAAGGTGAGGGCGTGTAATCTTAATCAAGTCCTTAAGAATAAGATGCGGATTATAAGGTGCGCTCTCCCAATAGTCATTACCTCCGTACTGATTGACACGCTTTCTGTCTAGCCAAACCCCTTTATGCGCCACAGCATCAAAGGCCGTATAACGCTCATTGAGAGCTAGGAAGTCCGTAAGCGTATTACCCTTACCCACCATCACACTAATCCATACCTTATCGTGCTTGTGGCGCGAGAAGATATATTCAAAGCTCATCGGTGTGCTATTGACCGTCTGAGGAATATAGTCAAAGTTGATTTTAGCATCGTGCAGCATGCGTGTAACGTAGCTATACTCGCCCGGTACGTACCACATGCCTTTATAATCTGCGCCCCACAATATCTGCACCGTGTCCGCCTCGTTGCGGATGAGTGCTTGGGCGGCTTCGTATTCGCTGGTGATATGTCGGTATAGGCTATCAGCCAACTGATTTTTGCCGAGTAGAATGCCTGCGACCTTGAGCCATTCGGCACGACCAAGTAGGCTTGTTTCTTTCCAAGAGTTAAAGAGCATGGGTTCAATACCTGCTCGACGCAATTCGTCATCTTGCTCACGCTGGTCGCTGAAGTCCATAAGTAGCACATCGGGGTGTAGGCTAAGGAGGAGTTCGTTGTTTCGGCTTGAGCCTCGGGCAATTTCTTGAATGAGTCCTTTGTCGATGCGCTCGCGCACTTTGGGGCTATTGACATTGTTGAGGGTGTTGATGGCGACTAACTCGTTTTCGCCACCGAGAGCAGCGATAGCCCCCACTTGTGGCGTGGAACTACAAGCGATGCTTTTGAGCGGTACGGCTATGGGCTTCATCTTGGGCGATAGTCCTTGTGGAATGGGTTTCCCTTGAGGGTAAAAGGCATAGGCTGCGAGCGTGTCGTGGCTATCGGGATTGAGAAGATAGAGTTCTTTGTGACTAGGCTTGTTGATGATGCTCATCTGCTCTGCGTGCTTTAGCGTAACTGGAAAAGCAAAGTCAATAGAGTCTGCTACAATAGAATCATTTGCTGTCTGATGGCTACGTCCTCCTGTGCAAGCGGTCGTGAGGAGTAGTATGATTGCGATTAAGTTAATCTTGTAATTCATCATCTAAATCCGTTCTTAAT
>RBKG01000185.1 GCA_003640335.1 Porphyromonas sp. | reverse complement strand
ACCTACGTAAAGGCTGGAATAGAATTCTTATCAAGCTACCTATAGGCAAGTTTACTATTCCTGAAGTACGTCTCAATAAGTGGATGTTTACTGCAGCTATTACGACGACTGATGGAAGTAAGGCTCTGCCACATCTGCAGTATGCTAAACCTCCAATTAAATAGCCAAGCTTTTGTTGGCAATAGGATTATTTGAAAAAAACTTTTTAGGACTAAAATCATTTAAGCAATTCTTGTATCACAATAATTATCAGGAAATTAATCTTCAAAAATCCATTCAAACATTACATATTAGGCCAACTAAAGAAAAAATTTTTCTATTCGCATTAAACTTTTAGCATTCTAAGATGTCATAATAACGATTAGATGCTAATCGAATTAAGATTGATGATGTGTTGGTAGGACCCGATGAGTCGTGAGATTCGGTCGGGTCTTATTTTTTTATATCATCTTTGTGCAGTCACTCTGCGCAATCATCAGAAAAAGGGTCTTTTTGACTAATTATAGCTAACATCACTTAATTCAGATAGATAATAAATATCTAACTTTGTTTTTACTATTCATCATGACACATTATTATGCCAGCTAATAAACATGCTCTGATACGTTACAAGACGATAGACCGGTGTCTGCGCAACCGCTATCGTAAGTGGACGCTTGAAGACCTGATTGAAGCCTGTTCGAAAGCTCTCAAAGAAGCTGAAGGCATCAGTAAAGGTATCTCCATGCGGACCGTTCAGGGCGATATTCAAATGATGCGCTCCAATAAACTAGGTTATAATGCCCCAATAGAAGTTTATGACCTCAAATACTATCGTTATGCAGACGACAAGTACTCTATCATGAATATGCCTCTCTCTGCAAACGATTATGAAGTCATGCAAGAAGCTGTGGATATGCTCAGACAATTATCTGACTTTAATCAGCTAACAGAGATAGTCGACGTTATCAATCGCTTGCAAGATAAACTTTCTACTACACGAAACAAATGTAAACCCTTAATTCATTTAGATAGTATCTCCGAACTTAAAGGCTTACAATTTCTTTCTCCCCTGTATAAATACATCTTTCAAAAACAAACTCTACATATCCTTTGCAAATCATTTTCATCGGATGAAGAGCTTGAATATACCCTTTATCCATACCTACTCAAAGAGTTTGACTGTCAATGGTTTCTATTCGGTTCATTAATCAATAATCTTAGGCTTCAGTGTCTCCCACTCAACCGCATAATCAGTATTGAACCTATAAATAAGCCATTCATGGAAAATCCTGATTTTGACACCGAACATTTCTTTGATGATATTATTGGCATAAGCAAGAGCATCGGCAACACGCCTCAAGAAATTATCTTTTGGGCGAATAAGGAACAAAGCAAATACATCAAGTCTAAACCTATTCACCCTTCACAGGAACTAATCTCAGAAGACACAAAAGACGGTGGATGCATTTTTTCGATAAAAGTCGTCATCAATATTGAGATGTATTCAGTCTTTATGAGTTTTGGACCAGGATTAGTAGTAACTTCTCCTAGCCATGTTGCCCGTTATATGCAAGATAAACTAGGTCTAGCAGCAACACAGTACAACAAAGGTGCATAGGATAGGAGCTTCTCCCTCCATCACGAAACAATTTACGATACACTCAGTCTAGTCAAAATAACTGCTGACAGCTACACTTCCACAGACAATAGCGAGGGTTCAAATACCTTCTAACTACTCAATCCGGACATAAATATATCCCACAATATATAAAAGGCGCTGAACAAAGTAATTTTGTTCAGCGCCTTAAGTATGATATTATTTCATTAAGTCCAAGAATCTAAACGCTTACCATAGAATAGAGTATCTAGTATTTTACTACTTCTAATAATACGTACAGCTACAAGAGTTACAGCTACGACTAATCCAGCGTAAGTAAACGATAAGAGTAACTCCCACAAGAAAATGCGCTCACTCCCAACCTGTGTCTTTAGGAAATTCCCAGCGATAGGAGCTGAGCATAGGAAGAAATAATGCGTTAAATAAATGGTACGACTCTCCTTCCCTAGATAAGATAACAAGCTATTTGCCCTTGTCTTCAGATTACCGATTTGCTTGACTGTAGCATAAGCAAAAAGCACACCAGAGAAAGAAGTCAACAATCCATCTAGCATAGGTTTAGCATGTACATCATGCTTAAGCAATAAGACAAATGCTATCCCAGAGAGAGCATGAATAATTGGCGCTGTTATCACTTGCTCTAATTCCTTAAAACGCCCTACGAAATAACCGAAAAGGAAATAATAGTACAAGTAATTCATCTTTCCCCAACTCAAAGCTTCCCAACTTCTAACATGGTGTTGTTGCCATGGGTCATCTATAAGCAGAACAAAAGCTAGACTTAATAAACCCAGTACAACCTCTACAAAAGCACTATTCTTTTTGTTTATCAGTCTATTCAATACTCGAACTAAATAGACTAGGACAAACATTTCAAATAAAGAGAACGTGAACCAATACCCTCCATGCATTTTATCTAAGAGGATATTCATCATATCTAACTTATAGAGGTAGGCATATAAAAAGGGTAAAGTAGCTAACGGCAAAAGAAGTTGCCTTGACTTTTTGAGCCAATAGCTTACAATTGATTTTCTATCAAAAGACAAAACTCCAGCTCCGAGGAAGCCTGACATAAAGAGGAAAGAAGGCATATCCAAGCTCTTGAGCATCGTTAGCAAAGGAGACTGATAGTAGGTAAAACCAAAATGAAAGGCATGACCAACTACAACTAAGAAGATAATAGCCCCCTTGTATACATCAAGATACTGAAGATGATTTTTCTCTGCCATAACATGCCCTAAAGAGCTCGATACTCAGGATTATCTGTTACGTCCTCTATAACTTCTATAAAAGGAGGCATCTTGACCTCTCCACCAGCCTTAATACGCACTTCAAGAATACGCTCCGTACGATTAGGTTCAAGGAATTCATCTAGCTCAAAGTACTGCTCTGCCCAAGTAAAACTCTTTCTTATAATATGATGTTGTGACGTGGTTTGCTCAGCTGTCGTACGATTAAGCATAGACAAGTATTCATCAGGAGAAATCTGACGCTCCTTGATAATCGACTTTCCTTCGTCTGTAATCACGTACTTCTGACTGAGGAAATACACATAATTTCCACGAGTTCCTCTTCGACGTAATCGGATAGATGTTCCATCTTCATCATTGATATAGGTCTGATAAATCTCAGTCTCTACCCCATAAGGAATTTCGCCTACAACACGCACAATTAGTTTACGACGCTCCTCTGCCATCACAGATTCATCTCCGATAAGTCGCTGAATACTCTGAACAACACTACGTACCTTAATATCAAAGTCTACGTTATTCTCAACGATATGCAATTGAGGGTGTCCCGTCCAAGCCTTCAAAATCTTATTATCTATCTCACGAGCAAGTTCAATCCCCTCTGTACGAGCATTATTATTCTCAGTTGTATAAAACTCTTCTGCTCCAATAGCAGCACTAACCATATGAATTACGGCATCATAGCGAGCATCTCTCAGCTTTACATCTGATAGACCTAGTTCATCAAGAAGAGCTTGCCATACTGTAGGCTCCATATAAGCAGATATATCCATAGTTCCTCTATCTGCTATTATCAGAACAGGCTTAGGAGCGTTACGAGCAAGCTCTAGGAAAGTATCCTCCATCATTATTTGATACTTCAGTACAGCCTTTTCTATATTATAAAAATACTGCTTGTCTGGAGTCAAGAAGTTAATGGAAACATTAGCAAAGATTGTAGGTGTTTCTGGTAAAGCGTATACTAAATAACCTAAATCACTAAAACGACTAATAATCTGTGCGAGTGCAGTAGTCTTACCTGCACAAGGTCCACCCGTAAGGGCTATACGGTAAATATTTTTATTCATTGAACTATATTATTCTTACAAGTTTAGTTATCTAATAAACCCTCAGGTATGTCAAGGGTAAGTGTGCGTTCATCATCATTATATGCAGTAAAAAGTTCCTCCGCAATAGGCAAAATCAATTCATCACCATTGGCGGTATCTACATATAGGAGCGTATTCATCGTTGTTTCATCTATATGTGAAATCGTACCTACAACAACGCCCCTATTAGCATCTATCAGATTAAAGCCGAGATAGCGGGCAAAATCGTATGGGTCCTCTGATAATTCTTGATCATCTAAATAATCACGACTCAACCATAATGAAGAACCAACGAGAGTTTCAGCTTGCTCTTTCGTTTCTATTCCACTGAAACGTATAAGGTCTATCTCATCTGTCTTTGTACGAAAGCCTTCTACCGCATAAGGTATCAATAGTCCTTGTTCCTCTAACATAAGAAAATACCTATCCTCATCCTCTGATATAAATGAAAGGTCAACAGTCGTTTTACAAGCTAATTCTCCTTGAATACCGTGTGTACGCTGCACATAACCGATATTCTCAAAATCCTCCTTCTCTAGCATATAAGTCTAAAAATAAGAATACCAGCTACTACTGCTAGTAGCTGGTATGTGATACAACTTGATTTAAGATAAACGCGTGATGCGTGCACCTAGGGCATTAAGTCTATCTGCAATATTCTGATAGCCTCTATCGATTTGTTCGATATTGTCAATAACACTTGTTCCGTCTGCACTCATCGCCGCTATAAGCAAAGCTATACCCGCACGAATATCAGGGGAAGACATCTTTGAAGCACGCAAGCGATTACGCTTTCCAAGACCAATAACCGTCGCACGATGTGGGTCACAAAGCATAATCTGCGCCCCCATGTCAATCAACTTATCCACGAAGAATAGTCGGCTCTCAAACATCTTCTGATGAATAAGAACGCAACCCTTAGCTTGTGTAGCAACGACTAAGAATACACTCAGCAAGTCTGGGGTTAATCCCGGCCAAGGAGCATCTGCAATCGTTAGGATAGAACCATCCATAAAGGTATCTATCTCATAACTCTCATGACGTGGAATATACAAATCATCACCCTTCACTTCAATAGTAATACCTAGGCGACGGAATGCAGATGGGATAATCCCTAGGTCAGGAACACTACAATTCTTGATTGTAAGTTCGCTACCAGTCATTGCTGCCATACCGATGAAGCTACCGATTTCAATCATATCAGGTAGCATTCTGTGTTCTGTACCTCCAAGTTGCTTAACGCCTTGTATGATTAAGCGATTAGAACCAATACCATCTATTTTAGCACCCATGCGAACTAGCATCTTGCTTAATTGCTGAAGATATGGTTCACAGGCCGCATTATAAATAATGGTTTCTCCTTCTGCAAGTACAGCTGCCATGAGAATATTAGCAGTACCAGTCACAGAAGCCTCATCCAAAAGCATATACTTACCTTTCAAGCCATTTGGTGTAGAAAGAATGTATGCTTGTTTTTCTGAGCTATACTCACAACTAGCACCTAAATCCATGAAGCCAACAAGGTGTGTGTCTAGTCTACGACGACCAATCTTATCACCACCGGGTTTAGGGAATACCCCGAAGCCAAAACGACCAAGCAAGGCTCCGACCGTCATGATAGAACCTCTTAAAGCACGGCTACGCTGCAAGAACTGTTCGCTATGGAGATATTCCAAGTTAACTTCATCTGCTTGGAAGGTATAACTCCCCTCTTCAGGCAATTTCTCTACCTTTACCCCCAACTGACGCAATAAATCAATCAGATTATTTACATCAAGTATATTAGGTATATTATGTATTGTTACGACCTCTGGAGTTAGGAGGACAGCTGAAATAATTTGAAGGGCTTCATTCTTTGCTCCTTGAGGTGTAATTTCACCCGAAAGACTATATCCACCTTCGATAACGTAAGATGCCATATGTTTGTATATCCTTGTGTTATGTTACTTGCGCTTGTTCTTTACGACTGGGCGAGCCTGAAACTTAGGTGCAGATTTCTTCACAACCTTCTGCTTTCCACCCTTATCAATGCTGTTTGGATTGAGTACAATCTTGCAATTCTCTGGCGTCAGCATAATCTCGCCTTGACTTAGTTCATAGAGGTCTTTAAATATCTTTAAGTCATCTACTACCTCACTATTCCAAGTCATGTAGCCACGCTTCATTTGCACAGCAATGAAGTATTCTAATGCTGCACGCTCTGCACCCATAGGCATCTCGCACGCTCTCTTTATCATATCTTCGATGATACGACCATAGTAACGATATGCAATCCTATTTTGGGTGTACTGAGGACGCTCAACCTTAATATTAAATCTCTCTTTGGTAATCGTTCCCTCAGGATAGTCTACATCAAGAGTGAAATTTGAAATCATCGCCAAATGATCCCAATAAACGTGGTCACTGACACCATCTGCCATAGATGGGGCAAGCCCACGCATTGTCTGAACAATGCTATGGGCTACCTGATTACGTCTTGTTCTATCTTCTATACCTAGAGCAAAGTCCACCATACGTTGTACATGGCGACCATACTCAGGCATTCGGATAGGTTCTAATTTATTGTTATAATCCATTCAGAATATGTATCAGATTAAAGACGAGACTTAATCGCCTTTGTCTGCTCCTCATAACCTGGTTTTTCGAGAAGGGCAAACATGTTACCCTTATAAGCCTCTACTCCTGGTTGGTTGAATGGGTTCACCTCAATCATGTAACCACTCATACCGACAGCCTTCTCAAAGAAGTAGAATAGCTGACCAATGTAATATTCATTCAGCTTAGGCATCATCACACGGATATTAGGAACTTCGCCATCCATATGAGCCATACGTGTTCCGAGTTCGGCCATCTTATTAACCTCATCTACACGCTTACCTGCTAGGTAGTTAAGACCATCTAGATTTTCTGCATCATTAGGGATACGCAATTCATTGTCAGAAGAAAGAACAGAAATCACAGTTTCGAAGATTGAGCGTTCACCTTCTTGTATCCACTGTCCCATAGAGTGTAGGTCTGCAGATAAATCTACTGCGGCATTAAAGATGCCCTTATGCTCTTTACCTTCACTTTCTCCGTAAAGTTGCTTCCACCACTCAGCGATATAGTGCATCTTAGGGTGATAATTAGCAACGATTTCTATCTTCTTACCTGCTTGATAGAGGGCATTACGAGCCACTGCGTATTGAGCTGAGATGTTATCTTCGTAAGCTACATCTGCTGAAACATGCTGAGCCATATCCTTAGCACCACGTACAAGGTCACGGACATTGATACCAGCTACAGCAAGAGGAAGCAAACCAACAGGTGTTAGCACAGAAAAACGACCACCGATATTATCAGGAATTACGAATGTTTCATATCCTTCCTTATCAGCAAGTGTTCTAAGAGCACCCTTAGCTTTATCAGTAATAGCTACGATGCGTTCTTTAGCTTCAGCCTTACCTACTTGCTCTTCAAGTAAAGACTTTAGAATACGGAAAGCAATAGCTGGCTCAGTAGTAGTACCACTCTTAGAAATATTGATAATACCGAAACTCTTATCCTTTAGGAATTCAGTTAATTCAACCAAATAATCTTCACCGATATTATGACCAGCATAAATAAGAATTGGATTATCATGTTTAGCTTTAAGCCATTCAAAGCTATTAGTTAGTGCTTCTTGAACAGCGCGAACGCCAAGGTAACTACCTCCAATACCAACGCTAACGACATAATCACACTTACTTCTAAGCTTTGCTGCAACTTCTTCAATACGAGCAAACTCGCTTTCTCCAATTTCGTTTGGTAGGGTTACCCAACCAAGGAAATCATTACCAGCAGCGGTACCATCGTGCAATTGTTGATTATAAAGCTTACTTTTTTCTGCAAGCTCAGACATTATATTAGCATCTACGAAGTTCTTAACTCCGGATAGATCTAGCTTAATCATTTCCATTTGAATATGATATTATGTTTTTATTTGAATTGTTTACTTAATCGTTCTATACCTTCTGATGCTGGACAAGCGCCATACAATATCTCATATACCGTACTTGCGATAGGCATATGAACACCATATTTCTTATTGACATTATAGATACACTTACAACCATAATATCCCTCGGCCACCATATTCATTTCTAGTTGAGCTGAACGCACGTTATATCCCTTACCAATCATTGTACCAAAGGTACGATTACGGCTATGGTTACTATATGCCGTTACAAGCAAATCTCCAAGATAAACGCTCTCTGTCACATTTCGCTTGAGTAGGTGTACGACATTAACGAAGCTACTCATCTCTGCTATGGCATTACTAATCAGCACACTCTGGAAATTATCTCCCTTACTCATACCATTACAAATACCAGAAGCAATGGCATAAATATTTTTAAGAACAGAGGCATATTCTATACCTATAACATCCTTACTCGTCGCGCAATGTACATACGGATTGGTAAAAACACGACTCAATAGCTCAGCCTTGGATAAATCAAAACAGCCGATAGTCAAATAAGACCTGCGCTCTTTTGCGATTTCCTCGGCATGACAAGGTCCAGAGATTACGCCTATTTGACTTTGAGGTAGCTCCTTCTCCTGTTGTAGATATTCGCTAATCAACAGATTATCATCTGGCACCATTCCCTTAATCGCATTGATAACGACCTTTGAGCGCAAGACTGAGTTGCGCATGCGCTTAAGGTAGGTTTTGACGTATGGAGATGGTACTGCTAGTATGACAGTATCACAAGAGCGTAAGAAGTCATTAACATCGCTCTCCTCAAAGAAATCTATACGACCGACATTGAAGGGGACATCAGACAAATAGGTAGGGTTATGACCAAGTCGCTTAAACTCTTTCACATGAGTAGAAGTGCGCAGACACCAGCTAATCCGCTCTTGGGTCTCCAAGACGATTTTAGCTAGAGCAGTAGCCCATGTACCTCCACCAACGATACCTATCTTACCTGGAATGTTCATCTCTTCTTTAGCCTTATGCTAGCCAAGACTGAACTTCCTCTAAGCTGAGCTGCGGAAGGTCGCTTAACTTATATTTTTTCTTAATATCTTGGATTGCCTGATGAATTTTACCGGGTTTCTCTTCTGCCTTCAGAGCCTCAACAGTTAGATAACCAGCTTTATGCAGAAGTGGTACCCATTCAGCAGCAACACCCAAAGCAGCAAAAGCTTCAGCCTTATCTCGTGGAGCAACCTTTTCTGGACGCATCTGAGGGAATAGAAGAACCTCTTGAATACTTTCCTGACCTGTTAATAGCATAACCAAACGGTCCATACCTATACCCATACCACTTGTTGGAGGCATACCATATTCAAGAGCACGAAGGAAGTCATTATCAATAAACATTGCTTCATCATCTCCCTTCTCGCTAAGTCTCAGCTGTTCCTCAAAACGTTCACGCTGATCTATTGGGTCATTGAGCTCACTGTAAGCATTGGCAAGTTCCTTACCATTAACCATAAGCTCAAAACGCTCTGTAAGTCTTGGGTTTTCACGATGTTCCTTCGTTAGAGGAGACATCTCCTTTGGATAGTCTGTTATAAATGTAGGCTGAATATAATTTCCTTCACACTTCTCGCCAAAGATTTCATCAATAAGCTTACCTACACCCATAGTCTCATCAACCTCAATGCCTAGTTGCTGACACGTTGCTCGCAGTTCGTCTTCACCCATACCGCTAATATCAATGCCCGTATGCTCCTTGATAGAGTCGAACATGCTGATACGCTTATAAGGAGCCTTGAAATCAATTTCCTTACCGCCTACATTAACTTTAGTTGTACCAAGAACCTGCATACAAATGTATTCAAGCATCTGCTCTGTAAAGTTCATCATCCAGTTGTAGTCCTTATAAGCTACATAGATTTCCATTGCGGTAAACTCTGGATTATGAGTACGGTCCATTCCTTCATTGCGGAAATTACGACTAAACTCATATACACCATCAAAACCTCCTACAATAAGACGCTTGAGGTATAGCTCATTCGCAATACGCATGTACAAAGGAATATCCAGAGCATTATGATGCGTGATAAATGGACGTGCCGAAGCTCCTCCCGGAATTGGTTGCAATACAGGTGTATCTACTTCCAAATATCCCTTTTCATTGAAGAACGTACGCATAGAATTGAATATCTTGGTACGCTTAATAAAGATATCCTTTACACCAGCATTAACAGCTAAATCAACATAGCGCATACGATAACGCAGCTCTGGGTCTGTGAATGCGTCAAATGTTTGACCATCTTTTTCCTTAACGATAGGAAGTGGACGAAGACTCTTAGCTAGGAAGGTTATTTGGTCTGCATGAATACTGATCTCTCCCATTTGTGTACGGAAGACATAACCCTTTACACCTATAAAGTCGCCAAAGTCAAGAAGTTTCTTAACTAGACTGTTGTAAATTGTTTTATCTTCACCTGGGCATAATTCATCGCGACTGATATATATCTGAATACGACCCTCTGCATCTTGCAATTCTAGGAAACTGGCCTTACCCATAATACGCTTCCCCATAACACGCCCCGCAAGACTGACTTCTCTGCGAGGAGCATCATCTTGGAAACTAGCCAAGACTTCATTGCTATATGCTGTTACTTCGTATTCTTCTGCTGGATACGGGTTGATACCTATATTCTTCAGTTCTTGGAGACTGTTGCGTCTCACTATTTCTTGCTCGCTAAGTTCTAATATATTCATGTATTTAGCCTATTCTTTATATTTCACAAAGATAACGAATTAAACCCAATCTTACTAAATCAAGCTCTAAATCCCCAGGG
>RBKG01000037.1 GCA_003640335.1 Porphyromonas sp. | reverse complement strand
GTATCAACACGCATCCACTTACCATCAACGAGCTTAAATGTAAGTTGCTGGTCATCTTGCAAGTTCTTATTTGCAAGAACAGCTTCACTAGGCAGGTGGTGGAAACTCTTAGCTCCATGCAAGTGCCCAATTTGGAAGCGAACGACAAGCTTAGCAACATTACTCTCACTCTTCTGTCCAGCAGGGGCTGGAGTTGGGGGAATTGTAGATTTAGGTTCATCCTTACCCACACAGCTCAAAGAGAGAGCAGCTAGTGCGCACACAGCAAAAGCCTTTTGAACGATTTTTTGATACTTGTTCATAATTAATGAATAATAGATTAGTGAATGTTATTTTAAGAGTTATTATTTACGAAGACGCTCTATACGCTGGTCTTTTGTAGCCTTATCGACAGAAACAGCCACATCAAGAGAAATATCAGCTTCTTGATTTATTCTGAATGCATCATTATTATAGAAAGGCATGAATATCTGAACCTTCTTAATCTTATCAAATTTAGCCTTAGGTTCGTGAGCATGCATCAATAAGATTGTTATGTGAAATCTTATATCTTCCTCTGTAAAACGAATAAGTCCCTTGAAGCCCATAGGATTGGTATTACCAGTAAACATACTCGCAGGGTCTGTATAAGGTTTATTCCAAGGCGATACATCTGCATAACGATAATCAAAACCGAGTTCATCTGCATTGGAAACAGGATATACACGCTTAATACCATCTTCGGGAGACACATATTCTGCATAACGACGGAAGAAATGCTGGTGGATAAGGTCTTGACCATTCTCAATAAATTGACCATTCATCAGTTTATCTTGAGCATCCTTATAAAAGATTTCAAGCAAGTAAACAGTATTGGGCTCGGTCACAATACTCTTAACCTTCCATTCCTTAAGCCCTTTCTCACCATCTGCAAGGAAACCCTTACGTGTTAAAGAGAGGTGCATTTCCTGAACCTCATCAGTAAGAGTTACATCTTTTAGCGTTGGACTATCATTCCATTTCGCTGGATTAGCTAGATTAGCCTTTGTTAGACGAAAAACTACCGCAGAAGGGTCATCATGTTTTTTATGCTTCGTTTCATCTACAGCCTGCTTAGGAGCGGCAGGCGAACAACTGAAAACAAAGAGAGTAGCCAGCAAACTCAAGATGCCACTACTTAATCGGGACAAATTCATATTGATTTATTATATAATTGATTACTTATTCGTGTACTTCACAAGGGAAGCATTTTTTTAAGGACAAAGAGCAAGAACCCCACCTCTAGAAAGAATAAACAAGGCTACAACGAATATCACGCCCAGCATCGTGAGCGTAATAACGTGCCCTATTAGTGTACTCCTTATAGAGCGTATTGAGCATATTATCACCCGTCAATAAGAAGCGTAAACTTCCTCGCTTTAGCTTCTTGGTACAGCTAAACTCAAGACCAACAAGATTGTATGCATCTGGCGCAGCTGCAATATCTATGCTTGGGTCAAAACGAGTTTGTTTGGCAACGTACATATGCTTGAGTGCGAAGTCCAAGGACAAGGACTCTGATACACCCCAAGCCCACTGCAAAGCATGTGAAAAACGGAAGCTAGGGATATAAGGGAAGAGAGCTCCCGACTTGAGCGCATTAGCCCATACCATTGACGCTTGAGCGCGATAAGTCAAGCCATCAATCGGCAAGCGATAAGAAGCCTCAAGGTCTACACCACGGAAGAATGCATCTTCTTGCCTTTGACTAAATGAAGGATAAGTACCTGATATAGTCGTATAGTACTCAGGTCTATTTTCGCTATCACGGTCAGGCGACTCGTATATATAGCCATTGATTAACTGCAAGTAGGCTTCTAATGAGCAAGATAAACGCTCTCCCGTATAGGATACCGAATTCACCCACTTATATCCGCGTTCACTTCTAAGCGTGCTATCTCCTTTAATGAAGATTGCAGCTCCGTGCTGATTCCCGATGCTGTACAGCTCATGCACATGTGGCGCACGGAAAGCCAAACCCAACTGGCTCGTTAGCGTCCATGCTTTATTTGGACGATAGTGCCCACCAAGGCTATAAGTTAGGTTCGTAAAATTACGCTGAGCTTGTACATGCTCACGGAAGATATTATAACCATCGACAGCCAAAGCCAACTGGTCAATACGCAAGCCTAGCTCGGCACCCCATTTAGGAGATGAATACTTCTGCACTAAATGAAAGGCATAGCCTAGCTCTGTATAGTTGGGGATAATAGGAGGTACACCCGTATCAGGAGTGCTATAGTTATCAGTGCTATTTAAATGCACACCTAGCTCCGTATTCCATCTATTGTAAGGCTTCTGCCAAAGAGCATCAAGCTGATAACTTGTAAGATTGAGCGCAAGTGTAGGTGACGACGAGCGATTATTACGGCGGATATTAAACTCATTACGCTCATCGGACTGCATAGAGGCATTCACACTGAAGTTACCCCAACGCCCTCCTCTATACTTACTCTTAACAAGGTAGAGACTATGGACGACATCGTGATAAGGGAAATCAATCTCATACGAGAATGGGCGAAACGTCTGAGGTTGCCCTAGGTCAATAAGCGTCTGAATGTCGTTACTATTCTTAAGGTGACCAGAGGGAAGCAGTCCTGTTTTGTTGCGATACTGACTGAAGTAACCCTCAACAGACCAAAGGTCATGGCGCCAACCAAGAGATAGAGAATAATCTAACTCGCGCACACCCGTATTCTCCAGCAAATACTTGGCAGTCTCTCTATCTCCACCATGAGAATAAGATACTTGTCCTCGCCAAGCCAAAGAAGACAACTTGGGTACAGCCCCTTCAAGTTTGAGCAAACCCGAATATCTGCGGCCATTGCTCCCATAACTTGTGGCAAGAGTTCCGCCAACAGCTTCTCCCCCATAAGGCAATGATTTCTGCCCTAGGAGAATTACACCAGCTATGGCTTCCGAGCCATAAGCAACTGCCTCTGCTCCTTTTAGAACATGCACCTCATCATTGGCATCGACACTCACCTCTGG
>RBKG01000236.1 GCA_003640335.1 Porphyromonas sp. | reverse complement strand
CTGTACAAACTACGGCTGAAGTTTGTGCAGACTACACGTGTAGTTTGTACAGACCTCGCCGAAGTTTGCAGAATAGGAAGCACACTAAATATTTTACTTTAGTTTGTTTAGGAATTTCAATGTTTTGAAATAATTAAATAGTTAAACTTTATCGGCGAGCATTTAGGATAATAGTTTATCTTTGTTATTAGAAAAATTGAATATATGAAGCAGATATTATCAATACCCTACGTACGGTTAAGCAATAATGAGCTGAGTCGCGAAGATGCTACTTTGATTGCTGAAGCTGTTAAGGTTGCTCAAGATGCTTATGCTCCCTACAGTCAATTCAAAGTTGGAGCTGCAGTTCTCTTGGAGAATGGTATTATTGTGACGGGGAGCAATCAAGAAAATGCAGCTTACCCTTCTGGTTTGTGTGCAGAGCGTACGGCTCTTTTTTATGCAGGAGCTCAATATCCCGATGTGCCTGTTCTGGCTTTAGCTGTAGTCGCTTTTAATAATATTGGGCAAGTTGAACAAATCTCTCCTTGTGGCTCATGTCGTCAGGTTTTGGTGGAAACAAGTACACGCTTTAAGCCTTTTCGATTATTGCTCTCGGGTAAAGACGAAACTATTATTCTTGAAGATGCACGTCTTTGCCTGCCTTTTGGTTTTGATGGATCTGATTTGTAATAACTGAAGTTATGGATATACCACTATTACATGGCTATCCCTACATCGAACGAGATGAAAGTTGGATGTACTTTAATCATCGTTTGTTGTCAGAGGCTAGGAGAAATGATATCCCTTTGCTTGAGAGATTTAATTATTTAGGTATATATTCTAGCAATCTAGATGAATTTTTTAGAGTTCGTATTGCTTCACTGAGAAAGCTCGCTGAATATAACTCAGGTGCAAAAGATGAGGAGCGTCAGCGTGCGAGACAAACATTAGTGCGTATTGCTCGTTTACACAAGGATTATGCTCAAGATTATGAGGAGGCACTTAAGGCTATTGTTCGAGAGTTAGAGCAAGAAGGGATTAGCATCATCAACGAGCAAAAACTAACAGAAGAGCAAGGACGAGAGGTTCGGCAGTACTACTGGGAATATATAGCTAGTTCTATCAATCCTATCTTTATATGTAGTAATTCATTCAATCCTGAACGTCATCTTAAGGAGAGCCTCTACCTAGCAATAGGATTACGTCCAAATATCAATGGAAACACAGAGTCTACTCCAGATTTAGCTATTATTGAGATTCCCTCAAAGGCTTATGGTCGTTTCGTACGACTTCGTGATGGTTCCGATGGAAGAAGCTATATCATTTTGTTAGATGATGTTTTGCGTTATTGCTTGCCTTATATATTTGCAGGACTACCCTATACGAGCTATGAAGCCTATACTTTTAAGTTGACAAAAGACTCAGAAATAGAGCTTGAGAGTGATTTGCGTAGAAGTATGGTTGAGCAAGTTTATCAGGGAGTTAAACGTCGTAAGAGAGGAGAGCCTATTCGTGTCGTTTATGACTCGGCTATGCCTAAAGATTTATTGGATAAGCTGTGCCGATATGCGGACTTGGGAAGGAGTGACACGCTTCTAGGGGGAGGTCGTTACCATAATATCAAAGATATGGTTAAGTTTCCCGATTGTGGGCGTAAATATTTACGCTATCCGGAATGGAAGCCTTTAGGAATACGGGGATTAACTGATACGGAAAGTTTGCTGGCAAAGGTTCTTGAGCGCGATATGGGGATACATTTCCCTTATCAAAGCTTTGATGTATTCCTACGCCTACTAAGGGAAGCTGCAATAAGTCCGTATGTAAAGGAAATACGAATTACGCTGTATCGTGTTGCTCAACACAGTAAAGTAATTAGTGCATTGCTCGCTGCAGCTCAGAATGGAAAGCAAGTAACTGCTGTTATAGAATTGCTTGCTCGTTTTGATGAAGAAAGTAATATAAGCTGGAGTAAGAAGCTACAAGATGCAGGTGTACATGTTGTTTTCGGTCATGAGAAACTCAAAATCCACTCAAAGCTTGTTCATATAACAGTAGACGTAAATGGTAAAGATAAGGGAATAGCATGTATAGGAACGGGGAACCTACATGAGGGGAATGCACGTATCTATACCGATTATATGCTCATGACCGCAGATGCCCGTATTGCTGATGATGTAAAACGAGTCTTTGATTTTATCGAAACGCCTTATTTACGCACACAGTTTAATCATCTATTAGTAGCTCCTAATGATATGCGTTCTAAATTGGTTGAACTTATTAATCAGGAGATAAAGGCTGCGAAAGCGGGGCACTATGCATCTATTAAGATGAAGCTCAATCATATTGTTGATGAAGAGATGATACACAAGCTCTATGAAGCGAGTCGAGCAGGAGTAAATATTAGCCTTTGTATACGAGGAAATTGCTCTCTAATACCGGGTTTGCGTAATATGAGTACTAATATTAGAGTAAATGCAATTATAGACCGTTATCTAGAGCATTCGCGCATCTATATATTCCATAATGGAGGAGAACCCAAGTTCTTTTTAGGCTCAACGGACTGGATGACTAGAAATCTAGATAAGCGTATAGAGGTAATGACTCCTGTCTATGATACCCAAATACAAAAAGAGCTTAGTCTGATTGTCGATTATGGTATCGCAGATACCGCTCAAGGCCATTATGTAAATACTGAGGGGCGTTTACCTAAGCGCTTTACTATTCAGGATAAAACATCTCTTTTCCGTTCACAAGAAGCTTTATATAATCATTATAAATCAGCTGTAAATCAAAATCATGAAGGATAAGATTCACTATGCAGGGATAGATATAGGTTCTAATGCTGTTCGCCTCTTAATCAAGTGTCTAAATGATGAATCTTCAGAGGAGTTGCTTAGCAAGGTGCAACTTGTGAGAGTCCCTATACGTCTTGGAGAAGACGCCTTTATGAAGGGGCGCATAGGTAAGAAGAAGAGTAAGAAACTAATATCTCTTATGAGGGCTTATAAGGAGCTGATGGAGATTTATGATGTGTCTAATTACCGTGCTTGCGCTACGAGTGCTATGCGTGATGCTGATAATGGCTTAGAGCTTGTACAGGCTATAGAAGAGGAGGTTGGAATTAAGATTGAGATTATTAGTGGGCGAGAGGAAGCTCAGCTTATCAGTCAAGACCTTATCAATGGCGCTGATATAGACTCTGAGGCAACTTTTTTGTATGTAGATGTTGGTGGAGGTAGCACTGAACTTAATCTTGTCCAACATGGAGAACTACTCCAATCGCATTCATTTAATATAGGTACGATTAGACAATTAAGTGGAAAGGTTGAACAGGAAGAAGTTCGATTATTTGAGTCTTACTTAGCACAGATAAAGGAGAGCTATGGCGAGGTTCAGGTTGTTGGTTCTGGAGGTAATATCAATAAATTGCTTCGTTTGGGAGCTCCAGCAGAGCGAGCAAAGGTAAATTCCTTGAAGTATGCAAATTTGCAAGGCGTCTACGATGAATTGGTGAAATATACTAGTGAAGAACGCATGATACGTTTTCGCTTAAAACCAGATAGAGCTGATGTAATTATTCCAGCTGCAGAGATATTTTTGTTAGTAGGGCGTATTATCTGTTGCGAAAAGATAATTGTACCAACAAAAGGTCTTTCTGACGGCATTATCGAAAGCATATATAAAGAACAGCATTCTATAACGACACCTATTATATAATTCTATTATGTCCAAGAATCCACTTGTAAGTATCATAATGGGCAGTACGAGCGATTTGCCTATTATGGAAAAAGCCGCAGCAAGACTTGATGCCTTAGAAATCCCTTTTGAAATTCTTGCACTTTCTGCTCATCGTACTCCAGCCGAAGTTGAAGCATTTGCTAAAGGTGCTCATGAAAGAGGTATTAAAGTTATTATTGGAGCTGCTGGCATGGCTGCACATTTGTGTGGCGTCATTGCCTCGATGACAACAATTCCAGTTATCGGAGTACCGATTAAGAGTAGCTTAGAAGGTTTAGATGCTCTGTTGGCAATGGTTCAAATGCCTCCAGGTATACCCGTAGCTACTGTTGGTATTAATGCAGCTGAGAATGCAGCTATTCTTGCTGTTCAGATGATAGCAACGAACAACCCTGAATTATATGCTCGTTTAGAAGCATATAAAGAGTCTCTCAAAACAAAGGTTGTTAAGGCTAATGAGGATTTATCTAAGCTAGAATATAAGTTTAAGACAAATTGATAATTGCTTACACTGTATTTGAGGGCTGTATTCCTATTCATAGATATAGGAGTACAGCCCTTAGTCTTATTTTATTGGGGGTAATCTAACGATAAGTAGCTCAAGTAAAATGTTTATCTTTGAGCACAATTACTTATATAATAGACTAAATCAAAATGAATAATATATCGGTTAAAGCGCTAGGATTATCGGCAATGTCTCTTTTTATGGGGGCTTGCAATAGCTCTAGTGTAGCCAAGATGATACAAGCAAGCGGTCGTCCTGGAGAGGTTATGTTAGTAATGGATGGACCCTTGTTTGAAACTCAACAAACTTATAGTCTGATAGATGTGTTGAGTAAACCGGCCTCAGGACTACCTCAAGAGGAAAGTCAGCTGAAGATTACTAGCCGAGTACCTAAAACAAGTTTTGATGGTATGATGCAGAGAGCTAGAAATATCTTGATGGTTGATGTGGATAGCACCCGTTTCAGTAAATCCACAGTTAAATATACCTATAATGAGTGGGCTGATGGGCAACTCGTTGTAACATTAAATACGCCCAGCTTGGATTCTCTAGCAAGCTATATGAAGCAGAATCAAGAATCTGTTTCCAACTTGTTTGTGAGACATGAACTCTATCGTTTTGGATGTAATGTTGAGGAAACTTACAGCAAGCTTGTTGAAGAGAAAGTTGACAGTATGTTTCATTATCGTATAAATGTGCCTCACGATATACGTAGCTCTAAAGTTGGTAAGAATTTCTTATGGTTTAGTAATGCGCAAATGGGAGGTAGACATGATTTGCTGGTTTATACTTTTCCATACAAGAATAAGAAAGACCTCTTTGTTGATAGGTTGATTGAAGTTCGAGACTCTGTCCTTAAGGCTAATATACCGGGTGAGTTTGATGGTACCTATCCAAGTACCGTTAAGACAGGCTGGGTATATCGTAAGGTGACACTACCAGATGAGGCATATAGAGGAGAATTACGTGGACTTTGGCAAATGGAAGGTGGTGCTATGATGGGTGGTCCATTTGTGTTGCAAGCTCTACATAATGAGAAAGACGGTTTAGTTTATGTCTTTGATACGTTTGTATATAAACCTAACGAAGATAAGTTAAATCTTGTACGAGCTATGGAAGCTACTCTTTACTCTGTGCGCCCAAGTGATATCAAAAAATTTGACCCTAAACTAATCCTCTCTACGACTTATAGCAAGAGTTTCTAATAACATCTCGATGGAAAGAAAAGAAAAGAAGATACGCGTAGCTATAAGCCAAGGGGATATCAATGGCGTAAGTTGGGAGATTTTGCTTAAACTCTTCTCGGAAGAGCGCATATTGGAACTTTTTACCCCAATCGTATTTGGAACAAAATCTGCGTTTGAGTATTGGGCTAATTCCTTATCTATAGATACTCAAAATTGGGTTTCTATCTCCTCTCTATCTCAAGTAAAGGAGGACAAGGTTAATCTGATAGAGGTGGCTCAAACTCGTGAGGTTGTAGTAGAGCCAGGTAAACCAACAGAGCTAGCTGGTCAGCTAGCTTTCTGGGCTTTAGAGGAGGCAACTAAGTGTGTACTCTCCGGAGCAGCAGATTTGCTGGTAACAGGACCAATCAACAAGAGTGTCATGCCTAAGGATTTGTTTCCCTATCCAGGTCATACTCAGTATTTGGAAGCAAAAGCTTGTCGAGGTGATAAGCAAAGCCTTATGCTTATGTGTGCTGGCGATTGTAGGGTTGCTCTTGTTACAGACCATATTCCATTAAATGCAGTTTCAGTGACTCTTACGGAGGAGTTGATTACCCAAAAAGTGAAGATGCTGGAGCAAGGATTGATACAAGACTTTGGTATTGTTAAGCCTAGAATTGCATTGCTAGCACTAAACCCTCATGCTGGAGATAATGGTGTCATTGGGAGAGAAGAATTAGAACTTATTAAACCAACCATTGATAAGTTATTTGAGCAAGGGCATATTGTATTTGGTCCATATTCGGCTGATGGTTTTTGGGCTAGTGGCAGAGTGAATAGTTTTGATGGAGTAGTGGCTATGTATCATGACCAAGGACTAGCCCCATTCAAGACTTTGTACATGGATGAAGGTGTCAATGTAACACTAGGTTTGAGTATTGTCCGTACTTCTCCCGACCATGGAACGGGTTATGATATTGCAGGGCAAGGTATAGCTTCTCCTACTTCTTTTAGGCAGGCGATATATACGGGGATAGATATATTACGCTCAAGACGTAACTACGAATGGGCAAACAGAAACCCACTAAGACGGGTTTATTTCAATAAAGGTAGAGATGATGAGAGCTTAGACTTGTCATCAGAAGAAAGCTACTAACCCATATTAAAAATATTAATGTCATTATTATATACAACGATAAAGGCTAATCAAGGTTGCTGTGCTATGAGTGGTAAGGGCTGTAAAGGCTGTTCAGCTCAGAAGCATAGTAGTTACGATTGGTTACATGATATACCAGAATCCTTGCAGTCTACAAAATTTGTAGAAGTTCAATTTAAGAATACTCGTAAAGGCTATTATCTTAATAGTGAGGATATAGAATTGTCAAAAGGTGATATAGTTGCTGTCGAAGCATCACCTGGTCATGATATTGGTGTAGTTACCTTGACGGGTAAACTTGTTGAGCTAGCTATGAAGCGTCATCGGTGGAGACCTGATAGAGGAGAGCCTCCTCGCATTTATAGAATAGCCAAACCAGGAGATATTGACCGCTGGAATGAAGCGCGCAAGTTAGAAGAGCCAACGATGATACAAGCTCGTCAAATCGCAGAAGGGTTAGGGCTAGATATGAAAATCGGTGATGTTGAGTATCAGGGGGATGGTAATAAGGCTATCTTTTATTATATCGCTGATGGCAGAGTTGACTTCCGCCAATTAATTAGGGTTCTTGCGGATACGTTTCATGTGAAGATTGAGATGAAGCAAATCGGAGCAAGGCAGGAAGCTGGGCGTATTGGAGGGATTGGTCCTTGTGGTCGTGAACTGTGCTGTTCTAGCTGGATGAGTAATTTTGTCTCAGTCAATACTAATGCAGCTCGCATACAAGATTTGTCTCTCAATCCTCAGAAGCTAACAGGTATGTGCGGTAAGCTTAAGTGCTGTATGAATTATGAGGTTAATGCTTATGTAGAGGCACAAAAGACCTTGCCAAGTAGAGAAGTAGTTCTGGAAACAAAGAAGGGTAAATACTTCCACTTCAAGACAGATAACTTTGGTCGTATGATTACCTATAGTTTATCTCCGACATTCCCTAAAGAGCTTGTAACTATTGATGCTAAGCGTGCCTTTGATGTAATCAAACTGAATGAGAGAGGCGAAATTCCTGATACTTTGGATTTCAATGACGAGCGTAAGCGTCCTCAGGAGAAGCCTAAGGATATTCTTTCGGATAATAGTCTAACTCGTTTTGATAAGAAAATGGGTAATAGAGGAAATGGAAAACGTTTCCGTAATAATGGACCGCGTCCGGACGGAGAACAACAAAAGCGCCCTAATAGAAATAGGAGAGATAATCGATCTGAAAACAAGAATGCTCAGGATTAAAGTCTTAAAACCTATATGTGTAGGTTTACTAATGACCTTTTTATCTGCTTGTCAGTTTTTAGATAGCTCTGCTACATCGTGGACAATGATTGAGGTAGATGCTCAAACGTTTGCACAAGGGAAGAAAATTTCTGAGCTTATATTGGTGGAGCAAGGACACAGGTCTTATAAGATTGACCTACTAGTTTTGCATAATAATGACACTGAACAGATGTCAGCAAAACTAGACTTAGCTGTTGAGAGTATTCAAGGCAAGGAAGTTTATCACACGACAGTGCCTATAGTCTTTGCAGAGAAACCTGGTTTGTGGCAGAAGTTTGGTCTCGTCTCTCATGAAGTAAATGCACGCTTGGCTAATCCAATTTATATAGATAATCCTGGTCTTTATCGTTTTAGTTTTGCTCAAAGCAAAGCTAAAGGTATTCAGGGGATTACTTTAATAGGGTTCAAACTTCAAGAGTAATTAAAGACAATATATTATGACAAGCCTTATCTTGTAATGAGGCTAAAAACTTCAATAATGGAGTATCGATTAGCATAGTTTTGCTAGTCGATACTCTTTCTTTTGTGGTTTTAATATATTGTATTATAACTGATTGGATATATAGTTCTTTAATCTGATTGCTGATGTAAGGGTAGAAGGTATTATCTACTAAAGTTCAGTTTGATTGTACTTTTGTGTCGTTAAAATAAAAAACGAATTGTATGAATAGTATTATATCTCATAGTTGGGTTAAGCGTACATTAGTTGTATCTGCTTTATTGTTGCCCTCTATATCTGTGCATGCAGAGCAAATTGACTCTCTTAGATTAGGAGAGCGATTAGATGAGTTCACAGTTACTGCCACTAAGACGACAGCACTAAAACGAGAACTTCCGATTAGTGTTAGTCTTTTAGGTAAGAGCTTCCTAGAGCAAACACAATTTCAAAGTATCAGAGACATCAATGCGCATATTCCTAATGTCTATATTCCTGATTTTGGCTCATCTAGGTCTACTCCTATTTTTATACGAGGCATTGGTTCACGTAGAGTAAATATGATTGGCTTCTATAGTGATGGGGTACCTCTTATTGATGGAGAATCTCTAGATATGGATTATAGTGATGTCCGCTCTATCGAAGTTTTAAGAGGACCACAAGGTACTCTTTATGGTAGAGGAGCTATGGGAGGAATTATAAACCTAACAACGTACAAGCCACTTGATGTAAAGCAAATGACTAATATCAATTTATTTGCTGGGAATTATGGACTCTTCGGATTAAATGCTCAGAGCTATCAAGCTATTAACGATAAGTGGGGAGTATCTGCAGCATTGAGTTATCAGCATAAAGGTGGTTATTACGAGAATAAGTTTAACGGAAATCTAGTAGATAAGGGAGATAATTACTCTGCTAAATTTGGTCTTCAATACAGCAATAGAGGCTGGAACGCCAATTTCTTTGCCCAGTATCAGCGTAAGAAACAAGGAGGCTATCCTTATGCATTGGTTGCAAAGGATGGTACTGTTGGGGATGTAAATTATGATGGTCAAGGGACTTATCTTCGTAATCTTGTTACATTAGGGCTGAGTCTTCAAAAAGTCTGGAATAGTGGCTTGATGTTCAAGAGTGGAACAAGTTATCAGCACTTAAGTGATGATATGCTAATGGACCAAGATTTTATGCCTATGGATGCCATTACATCATCATTGCAGACTAAGCGTAACTCTATAACACAGGAAATTAACTTTAGCCAGACTTATGGACGCTATTCATGGGTTACCGGTGTATATGGCTTCAGTACTGTTGCAGATAGAGTTGTAGATAATAAAATCAAGATGCTACCTAGAGCTAACCAAAGAGTTCGTTATGACTACTATGAACCTAATTCAACGTTAGCTCTCTATCACCAGTCTACCTATAAACTGACAGATAGGTTGATCGCTGAACTTGGGTTACGTTATGAATGGGAATGGAGCAAGCAAATACTTAATTCTCAGACAACAAACTATCTCGCAGGTGGCAAGATGGAAAGTAAAGAATATCCTTATTTCAAATCTTTCCAACAATTTACTCCTAAGTTCTCTCTCTCATACAGATTAGGACAGGAGCATAGAGTTTATGCTGCATTGCAGAGAGGGTATCAGTCTGGAGGTTTTAATCTTCAGTTTGATAATCCTAGCGAGCAGAGTTATGCCCCTGAGTATAGTTGGAATTACGAATTGGGTTCACATCTTTATTGGTTGAACGGTCGCTTACAAGTAGATGCCTCAGTCTTCTATATTGATTGGAAACAGCAACAGATTACCCAATCACTTGTAACCCAATTGGGGCATAAGATAACTAATGCAGGTCACTCAAAAAGTATGGGGGCTGAACTATCTGTATCATATCGCCCAACTGACCCCATATACTTAGCATTCTCATACGGTTATACCAAAGCAACCTTTGAAAAGTATGATGAATACAATGCTTCGGCCAAGAAGTATATATCTCATGATGGTAACTATATCCCACAGGTTCCTCGTCAGACTCTATCAGCAGCTGCTAGTTATACAATTAAAACAGGTATGAAATGCTTTGAAGAGGTTAAGATAGGTGCTCAGTATAGAGGCTTGGGTGATATTTATTGGGATAATGCCAATACACAGAAGCAGAGTTTCTATAACTTATTAGATGCACAGATTAGCTTCCAAAGCAAGGGCTATAGCTTAGAGTTATGGGGGCGTAATCTGTTAGATACTAAGTATAGTGCCTATCAATTCAATAGTCGAGGATTTAATTTTGCACAGAAGGGTACTCCTCTTCACTTTGGCGGAACATTACGTATAAAACTATAACAGATATCAGATGCAGTATACTCCGTTTGGACGTAAGCAACTGACATTCTTTTCTCTCTATATGGCACAGAGTGTACCGATGAGTCTCATCAGTACACTCTTACCTGTTATCATGAGACAAGAACATTTTTCGCTTTCGTCTATTGGTCTTCTTCAATTGGTTAAGCTTCCTTGGATTGCTAAGCTTCTTTGGGCTCCTATCGTAGATAGAAATACATCAAATCTCGCAAGCTATAAACGCTGGATATTTTCAAGTGAATTAGCTTATGCGCTCGCTCTTGTCGCTGTTGCTTTCCTTCAGATTAAGCTTCATTTTACCTTAATTCTAGGTCTTATAGTCCTTGCCTTTGTTTGCTCAGCGACGCAGGATATTGCTACAGATGCACTAACCTCTTTAACTTTCAAAGGAGATGTCGTACGCGCTAATCGCTTACAATCTATGGGGCAGTTTGCTGGAACGATTTTTGGGGGAGGAGTACTCATGATGCTTTATCATAGCTTGGGCTGGACTGCTTTATTTCTTTTAATGGCAGCGCTTGTTATGCTATTTCTTCTTCCCCTATATACTTACAAATCAGAAGTGCAGATTGAGAAGAAACTTATTCATGATACTGATAGGATTGGTCTTAATGACATTGTAAGTTTTTTTTCGCAGAAGGATAGCTTTGGGCGAATACTTGTACTCGTTCTTTTGAATTTTGGACTTGTAGGTACTATGGCTATGATGAAACCCTACCTTGTCGATTTGAAATATAGTCTTAAAGATATAGGCTTACTATTCACTCTTTATGGAGCAAGTATGGGATTTCTTGGAAGTATGCTGTTGAGCCGATTTCGTAAGGTTCTAGATATTCATCAAGGCTTACGATATGCTGCGATGTTTATAGGGATAGCCGCCTTTGTAATTGCTGTGCTTGCCTTTCTTGGATTATATTCGTTACCTTACATTCTCTTATCTTTAGGTTTACTATGGGCAGCCTATGGCTTTGGGACGGTGATGGTCTATTCTTTCGCAATGGACTATGTTCGTTCAGGTCGCGAGGGAACAGACTTTACATTACAGATTGTCATTCCTCATTTGAGTGGTCTTTTGATAGCCAGTTTTAGTGGAGGACTCTCTGAACGCTTAGGCTATAGTGGTTTCTTTGCATTAGAAGCTGTCTTTTCATTGATTAGCTTGCTTTATGTCTTTTATTGGACTAAACGGCATTGAAGCTCTACTACAAAAAGTCGGAGCTATCGCAGATGAAGATTTTCAAATAGGAAAGTAAAGGTTGAGCACTCGGCGAAGTTTTTGCAGACTACACGTGTAGTCTGTACAAACTTCAGCCGTAGTCTGCACAAACTACAGCTGAAGTTTGCAGAATAGGAAACTAGGATATAAGTTTCCTTTAGCACTTCAGCAATTTTTATTTAAGGTTTAAACAACACTAAGAGACGTATATTAGTTCTTTTAATAGCTCGTGAATTCAAATTACAATAAATGAAATAATGGAAATAGATTCTATTCTAATCTCTAAATACAACCGACCAACACCTCGTTATACAAGTTACCCTCCTGCAAATTATTTTCAACCTAGTTTTGGCTCTGAAGATTTGCGTAAGGCTATCGTCAAAAGTAATCAGGAAGGGATAAAGGGTTTGTCTTTTTATATACATGTCCCATTCTGTCCGCGCCTCTGCCATTATTGCGCTTGTAATGCGTATGAAATGGAAAAACGAGATAATGTAGATGCGTACATGCAAGCAGTACTAGATGAGTTAGAGATGATTATCCCTTTGTTGGATACATCTCGCCCAATTATGCAAATTCATTATGGAGGAGGTACGCCCACGGCTGTTCCTCTGAAATGGTTGAAGAAAATAAATGAGCGCTTAAAGTCTAGCTTCACATTATCCGAAGGTGCGGAGATTGCAATAGAATGCCATCCCGCCTACCTCAGCTTATCAGGGTGGGAGGAGTTAGTTGATGCTGGCTTTACTCGAGTAAGTTTAGGGGTACAAGATTTTCATGAAGATGTCCTTGCTGCTGTGAATAGACAACCATCAAGAGTAGCATTTGAAGAAATCTTTTGTTTACTCCGTAGTCATGGCATTGGAATTAATTTGGACTTGATATATGGTTTGCCTAAGCAAACTCCTCAATCTTTTGCTGATAACATAAGAAGAGCGATAGCTTTAAATCCGGATAGACTTGTAACCTTTAGCTATGCTCATGTTCCTTGGGTTAAGTCTCGACAACTTATTCTAGAAAAGCTAGGATTACCATCAGCCGAAGATAAGTCTGCTATGTTGGCTGCAGCTCAATCATTACTGAAAGAGGCAGGTTATTATAGCGTTGGCATGGACCACTTCGTAAGACCTAATGACGCTCTCTACATAGCGCAAGAGCAAGGTTTATTGCATCGAAATTTTCAAGGCTATTGTACTAGAGCCACGACAGGACAAGTCTATGCTGTGGGGGTAACAGCCATTAGCCAACTTGCGGGTGCTTATGCTCAGAATACTAAAAGTATCAAGTTTTATAGAGAGAGTATTGAGCGGGGAGAGCTTCCCGTCGAACGAGGGTACAAGCTAACCCAACAGGAGCAGCTTGCTGGAGAACTAATAGCTTCAATTATGTGTAATGCTCAAATTGTTTGGCGAGATTTTGCAGAGCGTTATGAGATGTCTATAAGCGAGCTGAAGGGCATAATCTATATAAATAGAGAGCTATTACAAAGTATGGCTGAGGATAACTTAGTTGTGTGGAATGAAGATGCCCTTACTATAACAGATAAGGGATTGCCCTTTATCCGCATTGTTGCCTCTGCTTTAGACCCTATGTTAGCTCAAGCTAGTGGCAATTTGCCTTATAGTATGGCTCTTTAGAACAAAGACTATTTTGTATCTTTGGTACTATCTAATTAATATATAGTATGGAGACTAATAGTTTATTCTCAGAGCAAGACCTCAAGCAACTTGAGGCTTTGGGCGTGAGTGTAGAGGAAGCAACTCAGCAAGTAGAGTCTATTCGTAAGGGCTTTCCCTACCTTAATATCGAGGCATCAGCTTCCATTGAACGTGGTGTTGTGCGCCTTGATAATGAAGAGATGTCGTATTATCTTAATCTTTGGGAGGATTACTTGAAGAAAGCAGAAGCTAATGTCTGTAAGATGGTTCCTGCATCAGGCGCCGCTTCTCGTATGTTTAAGAGCTTATTTAACTTCTTAGACTCCGACCAAACTACTCCTGAAAAAGATGAGTCGGTACAAAGATTTTTTGATAATATATCTCGGTTTGCATTTAGCGATAGGCTAACGCAGGCTTGTATGCGCAATAACTGGAAGCAAGCTGTAAAGCTAATTGAGGAGGGGGATTATAAGGCAGTCATTAGAAATCTTCTTACTGAGAAAGGGCTAAACTATGGTTTCCTTCCTAAGGGATTGATATTATTCCATAATTACGCAAAAGGCTCATGTACGGCAGCTGAGGAGCATTTAGTAGAAGGAGCCATGTATGCTAGACATTCAAACGGCAAGGTGCGCATTCATTTTACAGTATCTCCTGAGCATCGCCCACACTTTGAAGCGCTTATTGCAGATGCTAAAGCTAAGTATGAAGACCGCTTTGGGGTAGAGTATGAAATTACTTATAGTGAACAGAAATCATCAACAGATACGATTGCTCTGGATAAAGATGGAGAAATCTTTAGAAAGAATGATGGTTCAATGCTATTTAGACCTGGTGGACACGGCTCACTGATTAGTAATCTAGGTGACCTTGATGCAGACATTATCTTTATCAAGAATATAGACAATGTCGTGCCTGACCATCTTAAAAGTAGTGTCGTCATATATAAGAAACTTCTTGGAGGAATACTTGTTAGAGTTCGTAATCAAGCATACAGCTATCTGCAACTACTAGAGAAAGGAAAACTTTCGTCTACTCAGTTAGATGAGATTTCAAGCTTCTTGACGAAAACCTTATGTATAGATATTCCTGAGCATTTCGCGGATAAACCAGCAGATCTTCAAGAATGGCTAAAGTCTAAGTTAGATAGACCTATTCGAGTATGTGGCATGGTTAGCAATGAGAAAGAGCCCGGTGGAGGTCCATTCATCATTAAAGAAGCTGATGGTTCAACCTCGCTACAAATCTTGGAAAGCTCGCAGATTAATATGAATGATGAGGCACAAAAAGCATTCTTTGAGGCAGGGCAATTCTTTAACCCAGTAGATATTGTGTGTTCGACAAAGCGTTATGATGGAACTTCATACAATCTCCAATCATTTATAAATCCAAAGACTGCCTTTGTTTCGAGTAAGAGCTTGGAAGGGCGTGAACTCAAGGCTCTTGAACGTCCCGGTTTATGGAATGGAGCTATGCACCATTGGCTAACAGTCTTTGTAGAAGTACCTATCGAGACGTTCAATCCTGTGAAGGAAGTGAATGACTTACTACGTCCAGAGCACCAAGGTCGCCTACAAACAAAGTAGTCATTTTGTGTCGCAATTGAAGAAAAATATCAGCTAATAACATTGTTTGTTGCCTAGTATTTATTACCTTTGTTCCAATCATTAAGCAGGTTACTATCTATTTATTAAGGGGTAGTCTTGCTTTTTGAGAAGGATAATAGATTAAGATTCACTAAATTATATAGAATATGGCAAACCAGAAGGAAAGGCTTTTGACGGAGTTCGCTCCTGTGACGACACAGGCGTGGATGGACAAGATTACGGCCGACTTGAAAGGTGCAGACTTCGCTAAGAAATTAGTGTGGCGCACGAACGAGGGCTTCAATGTAAATCCATTCTATCGTAAGGAGGACCTTGAAGGATTAACAACTCCTCATGTCCTACCAGCAGAGTATCCTTACGTACGTAGTACTCGTATGGATAATGAATGGCTTATTAGACAAGACATTAATGTTGTAGACCTAGAGGCTGCGAATGCAAAGGCTCTAGATATTCTTGGCAAGGGGATTACTTCTCTAGGATTTAAGCTCAAGAAGACTCAAATCAATGTTGAGAGCTTGAGGGTCCTTCTTAAAGGTATTTATCCAGAGGCTGTAGAACTTAACTTTACTTGTTGCGTGTCTGTAGCTGCTAAGCTTGCAGAAGTGCTTGTTGCTTACTACAAGGAAGTAGGAGCTAATCTTGAAACATCTAAGGGTTCTATTGGTTATGACCCATTCAAGAAGCAACTTGTACGTGGTATCTCTAACCCTCAGTGGGTAGCATCTTGTAAGGCTTTGCTTGAAGCTATCAAGCCTCTTAAGGGCTTCCGAGTACTTACTGTTAATGCTCTTAACCTTAATAATGCAGGTGCATTCATCTATCAAGAACTAGGTTATGCTCTTGCTTGGGGTGCAGAATTGTTGGATTCATTAGTAGCAGAAGGCTATAGCATTGAGGAAGTAACTAGTCGTATTCGCTTTGTCTTCGGTATTGGCTCTAACTATTTCATGGAGATAGCGAAGTTCCGTGCTGCTCGTTGGTTGTGGGCTGAAATCGTTGGTTCACATGGAGAACAGTATAGAGGAGAAGCTGCTAAGATTTATCAGCATGCTGTAACTTCAACTTGGAATAAGACTGTGTACGATGCTCACGTAAATCTACTACGCACACAAACTGAAGCTATGAGTGCTTCTATTGCTGGAGTAGACTCTATCACAGTACAGCCATTTGATGTAACTTATCAAGAGTCTGATGATTTCTCTGAACGTATCGCTCGTAACCAACAGCTTCTTCTAAAGGAAGAATCTCACTTTGACAAGGTTATTGACCCTGCTGCAGGTTCTTATTACGTAGAGTACTTGACTAACTCTATCGCAAATGAAGCATGGAAGCTCTTCCTCGCAGTAGACGAAGAAGGTGGTTTTGCTGCTGCTGCTGAAGCTGGTAAGGTGCAAGCTGCTGTAAATGCAAGTAATACTAAGCGTCATGCTAATGTTGCTGCTCGTAAGGAAATATTCTTGGGTACTAACCAGTTCCCTAACTTTACTGAGGTGGCAGCTGCAAAGCTTAAGTTTGAAGGAGAAGAATCTCATAGCTGCGGCTGTGGTGAGGCTACTATTGAGAAGTTGAATTTCTCAAGAGGTGCTAGCGACTTCGAAGAACTTCGTCTAGCTACAGAGCGTAGTGGTAAGGATGTAAAGGTATTTATGCTTACAATAGGTAACCTTGCTATGCGTCTAGCTCGCTCTCAGTTCTCTTCTAACTTCTTTGCTTGTGCTGGTTACAAGGTTATGGATAATCTTGGCTTCAAGACTGTACAAGAAGGTGTAGATGCTGGTCTTGCTGCAGGAGCTGATATCATCGTACTTTGTTCAAGTGATGATGAGTATGCAGAGTTTGCTCCAGAAGCTTACAAGTATCTTGATGGTCGTGCTCAATTTGTTGTAGCTGGTGCTCCTGCTTGCTCTGAAGACCTCAAGGCTGTAGGTATTACCAATTTCATCAATGTGAAGAGCAATGTTCTTGAAACGCTCAGAGGCTTTAATGCAGTACTAGGAATCAATTAATAGGAGAAGTATTAAGATGAAACCACAATATAAGAATATAGATATAAAGTCTGCAGGCTTCGCTAATAGTGATGCTGCAGCATGGGCATCTGCACAGGGCAACGACTCTCTATGGCGTACACCAGAGCAGATTCTTGTAAAGCCTGTATATACGCAGGCTGACCTTGAAGGTATGGAACACCTAGAGTATGCATCAGGTCTTCCCCCATTCCTTCGTGGTCCTTATAGCGGTATGTATGCTATGCGTCCTTGGACTATCCGTCAGTACGCAGGTTTCTCTACTGCAGAAGAATCTAATGCATTCTATCGTCGTAACCTAGCTTCTGGTCAGAAGGGGCTTTCGGTTGCCTTTGACTTGGCTACACACCGAGGCTACGATGCTGACCACCAGCGCGTAGTTGGGGACGTAGGTAAGGCAGGTGTATCAATCTGTTCTCTTGAAGATATGAAGGTTCTATTTGATGGTATTCCATTGAATAAGATGTCTGTATCGATGACAATGAATGGTGCGGTACTTCCTGTTATGGCATTCTATATCAATGCAGGTCTAGAGCAGGGTGCTAAGCTAGAAGAAATGGCTGGTACTATTCAGAATGATATCTTGAAGGAATTCATGGTGCGTAATACTTATATCTATCCACCTGAATTCTCTATGCGTATCATCGCTGATATCTTTGAGTATACTTCTCAGAATATGCCTAAGTTCAACTCAATCTCTATCTCTGGTTATCACATGCAAGAAGCAGGTGCTACCGCTGATATTGAGATGGCTTATACGCTTGCTGATGGTCTAGAGTATCTAAAGGCTGGTATCGCTGCAGGTATTCCAGTAGATAAGTTTGCTCCACGTCTATCTTTCTTCTGGGCTATCGGTATGAACCACTTCATGGAAATTGCTAAGATGCGTGCAGCACGTTGTCTTTGGGCTAAGATTGTGAAGCAGTTCAACCCTGAGAATGATAAGTCTCTTGCTCTACGTACACACAGCCAAACTTCAGGTTGGTCTCTAACAGAGCAAGATCCATTCAATAACGTTGGTCGTACTTGTATTGAGGCTATGGGTGCCGCTCTTGGTCACACACAGTCACTACACACTAACGCTCTTGACGAAGCAATCGCTCTTCCTACAGACTTCTCTGCTCGTATCGCTCGTAACACACAGATTTATATTCAAGAAGAAACTCAAATCTGTCGTGAGATTGACCCATGGGCAGGTTCATACTATGTAGAAAGCTTGACTAACGAGCTTATGCATAAGGCTTGGGAACACATCAAGGAAGTAGAAGAAATGGGTGGTATGGCTAAGGCTATCGAAACAGGTCTTCCTAAGATGCGTATCGAAGAAGCTGCTGCACGTACTCAAGCTCGTATTGACTCTCGTCAGCAGACAATCGTTGGTATTAACAAGTACCGTCTAGAGAAGGAAGATCCTATTGATATCCTAGAAATTGACAATACTGCAGTGCGTACTCAGCAGATTGAGCGTCTTACTGAATTGAGAGGTGAGCGTGATGAAGCTGCTGTTAAGAAGGCTCTTGAAGCTATCACTCACTGCGTACGTACTAAGGAAGGTAACCTACTTGATTTAGCTGTTAAGGCAGCAGCTCTACGCGCTACTCTCGGAGAAATCTCAGATGCTTGCGAAGAGGTAGTAGGTCGTTATAAGGCAATCATTAGAACTATATCTGGAGTGTATTCATCAGAATCAAATGAAGATAAGGACTTCGTTCGTGCTAAGGAATTAGCTAAGAAGTTCGCTGAGAAGGAAGGTCGTCAGCCTCGTATCATGATCGCTAAGATGGGACAAGATGGTCACGACCGTGGAGCTAAGGTTGTTGCTACGGGATATGCCGACTGTGGTTTTGACGTCGATATGGGTCCTCTCTTCCAGACTCCTGAGGAATCTGCACGCCAAGCTGTAGAAAATGACGTGCATGTAATGGGAGTATCTTCTCTTGCAGCAGGTCATAAGACACTTATTCCTCAGGTAATTGCAGAACTCAAGAAGTTAGGTCGTCCTGATATCTTGGTAACTGCTGGTGGTGTTATTCCTGCACAGGACTATGAATTCCTTTATAATGCAGGTGTAGCTGCTATCTTTGGTCCTGGTACTCCAGTGGCTTACTCAGCTGCTAAGGTGCTAGAAATTCTTCTAGAAGAATAGAATATTTTTATATAACTAGAGATTGGGGAGGAGTATTTTCGGATACTTCTCCCCAATTTTTATTGCTTATCCTGAGACGTTGAAATAGTGCTTGTATTCGATTTACTCTTAGTTGGGTAGGTGAGGGACAATAACATTCTTATAGAACTATTCAGGCAGGGTGATTTTTTAGACAATGAGCGATGACGGCTGTAGATAGAAATAAGCTGATGTACTACATTTTTTAGTACCTTTGAAAACCAAAGAAAGAAATATGAATGAAGATGTAGTATTGTCATACTCTCGAGCAATGATTTGTCGAGACGAACATATAGTCTTTTCTGATTTCAACCTAGAGGTTCGTGAAGGAGAGTTTGTCTACCTTGTAGGTCCTGTGGGGAGTGGAAAAAGTACCTTATTAAGGAGTATTTATGCCGAAGTTCCTATACAAGAGGGTGATTGCTCAGTTTTAGGATACAATCTATCTAAGATAAGTACACGTAAGCGTCAAGAGCTTAGACGCAACTTGGGTATTGTGTTCCAAGATTTTCAGTTACTACAAGATAGGACTGTATATGCTAATCTAGATGTTGTCCTAAATGCTTGGGGAGAAAAGTCTTCTAAAGAGAGACGGGAACGTATCGAAGAAGTACTTGCTCTTGTAGGACTGCAGAATAAAGGGTATAAGTATCCTAGTGAACTCTCTGGAGGAGAGCAGCAGTGTGTGGCTATTGCTCGTGCTATACTAGGTAATCCTAAACTTATTTTAGCAGATGAGCCTACAGCTAATTTGGATGCAGATAATGGTCTGGCAATAGCTCAGCTACTTCATGAGCTAACTCGAAAGCATAATATAGCAGTAGTTATGGCGACTCATAACACGCTTGTGCTGGAAACTTATCCATCAAGAATCATTTCATTATAATTAGATACGTTGAAAGTCCTAAAGTTTGGAGGTACATCAGTAGCCTCATCTGAACGAATTAGGCACGTTGCAGACCTGATTACTGCAAATGATGAGCCTAAAATTGTTGTCCTATCTGCGATGGCTGGGACAACAAATACACTTGTAGAGATTAGTCGTCAATTAGTTCTTAAGCATAGACATGAAGCCTTAACGCTCTTGACTAAGCTTAAGCATAAGTATGAAGTTGAAACTAAGGCTCTATATCCCAATAAGGCTAGTTATGACCGTAGCTGGACAGTTGTTAATGAAACTTTCTTTTTCCTTGAACAGCTCTGTTATAGCGATAACTTTACTCTCTATGATGAAAAGAAAATTCTAGCGAGAGGCGAGCTTCTCAGCACCGCTATGATGTTAGGACACCTGGCTGATAGGGGAATTAAGGCTGTTGGACTCCCTGCGCTTGAGTATATGCGTACGGATAAAAATGCTGAGCCGGATTTACCCTATGTGCGAGAAGCTTTAACAAAACTACTCGCAAGGCAAGATGAGCATGTTAAGTTATTTATTACTGAGGGATATATTTGTCGTAACGCCTTTGGAGATGTAGATAATCTACAGAGAGGAGGAAGCGACTATACAGCCACTATTGTAGGGTCTGTTCTCAAGGCTGATGAGATTCAGATATGGACAGACATAGATGGAATGCACAACAATGACCCTCGTGTCGTAGACCAAACTGAACCGGTACGAACTTTACGCTTTGAGGAAGCTCAGGAGTTGGCCTACTTTGGTGCTAAAATCTTACATCCTACTTGTATAGTGCCTGCAGCAGCATCAAGTGTACCTGTTCGTTTATTGAATACACTTGCTCCTGAAGCTCCCGGAACTTTAATCTCAACAGCAACAGATAGAAATAAGATAAAGGCAGTAGCTGCGAAAGATGATCTTGTACAAGTCCGTATAAGAAGTAATCACCAGCTCACGCCTTATAGCTTCATGGGTAAGATTTTTGCTGCTCTTGAACATCATAGAGTTGCTGTAGATATGATTAGCTCTACAGAAGTAGCTGTGTCTTTTGCCTTAGAGTCTTCTCGATTAACAGATGCTTTGTTAGATGAACTTAATCCTCTTGGAGCTTTATCTGTAGAGCGAGATCTGATTACAGTTTGTGTCGTAGGAGACCTAGTAGCTGAGAATGTTGGCTTTGAGGCGCAGATATTAGATGCACTAGCTGATATCCCTGTTTATATGGTTGCTTATGGAGGAAGTAGCTATAATATGACCATACTCATCAAAGCTAGTGAGAAGAGACAGGCTCTTAAAGCATTGAGTAGTCATCTATTCGTTTCAAAGTAGTAGCAGAACCTTTATTATGGCAGGGCAAAGTAAACTATCTCTTTATATGGGATTGCTAAGACCGAAAACATTACTCTCTGGTCTTAGTTCGGTCATTGTCCCTGTTGCGTACGCTTATGCTCAGGATAAAATCACATCCTGGGCTATTGTAGCATGTCTAGTGGGTGTCGCTGTTTTGGCGCAGATTGCTAGTAATATAGCTAATGACTTAATAGACTTTCATAAAGGTGTTGATACCGATGAACGAAAGGGACCTCTTCGACCTTTGAGTCAAGGATTACTCTCAGAGAAGGAGGTTAGAGTAGCACTCTATTTGAATATTGTTGCTCTATTGTTTGTTGCTGGAGTTTTATTGTCTCTCTCTTCATGGTATTTGATTATTGTCGGTATTCTTGTGCTAATTGGAATATTCGCATATTCTGGAGGTCCTTATCCTCTTTCACATCATGCTCTAGGAGAACTATCAGTCCTAATATTTTTTGGTTGGATACCAGTAATTGTTAGTTACTATATCCTAACAGGTGAGTGGCACAATCCTACCATATATTGTTTGGCAACGTCAATCGGTTTGTCAAGTGTCAATATATTGGTTGTGAATAACTACAGAGACTATAAAGAAGATGCTCAGGCTGGTAAGCAAACTTTGATTGTTCGAATGGGGAGAGATTTCGCTCCCAAGCTTTATCTAAGCTGTGCTTTATTGAGTATTCTTGTTCTTTTCCCAGTCTATTCTCGTTGGTCTATGTGGCTCATTTTAGCGTATGGCTACTTTGTTCTCAATGCTTATAGGAGCTTAACTAGCTTGGAAGGGACATCCTTAAATAAGACTCTAGGATTAACTGCTAGGAATGTATTCTTTTTAGCTATTCTTATCGTGTTATTTATATTCTTGAGATAGGTTAATTGTGCTAATGTGGTAATTTTACTTGCATATCCATAATTAACAATAGAAAATTTAGAAGATTAAGATTTTATTATATTAAATGGTTACGTTACAGGAGTTAATTAAGCAAAGACGCACTGAGCCTTGGCGAGCGGAGCTAAGAAAATCCTTGCCGAACAAGGAGCGTATTGCTTTGGATCCACAACATATATCAGAACTACACCAAGAGCCAAATATCTCAGCTCTTTATGTGGAGGACAAGCTCGTTTATACTCCAGAAGAAGCTCTTGCGGAGGCTAGACGCTGTTTGGATTGTCCTACTCCAGGTTGTGTGGACGCTTGTCCTGCTCATATTCATATTCCTAGTTTTATTAAGAATCTAGAGCAAGGTAACTTAGCGGAAGCCTGGACTATTCTTAGAGAAAGTAGTACGCTATCGGCCATTTGTTCACGAGTATGCGACCAAGCGAACCAGTGTGAAGGCGGATGTATATATAAGGTTAGTTTGAAAAAGAGAGCTGTCCATATCGGAGCACTTGAACGTTATGTAGCAACCTACGAAAGAGAACATCGCTCAGAACTTAATAGTATTAAAATTCCTAGTCCAGCTAATGGCTATAAAGTCGCAATTATCGGAGCAGGTCCTGCTGGGCTAGCAGCTGCTCATGACTTAGCCTTATGGGGCTATGAGGTGACGGTCTTTGACCGTATAAATCATCCTGGTGGTGTGATGCGTTTGGGTATTCCTCGCTTTCGTCTACCAGCCGATGTAATTGATGACGAAATCTCAAGACTTGAGGCTTATGGTGTTCAGTTCAAATATGGCATAGAAATAGGAACTGATAAGAGTATAGAGTCTCTAAAGGAAGATGGTTATGATGTTATTTTCCTTGCAACAGGAGCAACGGAAAGCAATCTCATGCGCATAGAAGGTGAGGACTTGCCAGAAGTATTGCCATGGAATAAGTATCTCAATATAATTAACCTAAGTGAGGCTTCTGAAGCAGAGAAAAATATCCAAGTACTCAAAGCCAAGAAAGTGGCTATCATAGGAGGAGGGAATACTGCGATGGATGCAGCGCGTGTAGCAAGAAGAGTTGGAGCAGAACAAGTAATGGTTGTCTACAGAAGAGGAATGGAAGAAATGCCTGCATGTAAAGATGAAGTTGAACATGCCGAAGATGAAGGTATTGAATTTATGACTCTACATAACCCGGAACGTTATCTTGCAGATGAATATGGTCATCTTAGAGCGATGGAACTTATGGAAATGACGCTTACTGAACCTGATGAAAGTGGTAGACGTAAGCCTGTTCCTTCGGGTAATACTAAGGTTGTAGATGTTGACCAGGTTATTGTTTGTGTAGGTGTGTCTCCAAGTAAAGAATTACCTCAGTCTATCGATGGATTAGAACTAAAATGGGGTAGCGTTGTTGTCGTAAATGAGGAGCAAGAGAGCTCAATACCTATGCTTTATGCTGGTGGTGATGCGTCTCGTGGTGGTGCTACGGTAGTACATGCAATGAGAGATGGCAGAGCTGCTGCAAGAGCAATACATAAGAAATTTACAGCATAACTAACATACTATCAAATAAAAGTTAGAACAATGAAACGTGTCTTTATCAAAAATGCTCGCCTCCTATCTCAGGGAGTAGAGCTTCGCCCAACAACTATTAGTGTAGAAAACGGGCGTATTGTGTCTCTCGGTGATGCAGAGCCACAAGCTGGCGCAGAAGTATTAGACCTAGGAGGAAAGTATTTGTCGCCAGGTTTTACTGATATTCAATTGAATGGAGGTATCCGCAAGTTCTTCTCGCAGACACCAGATGCAGAGACCCTAGCCGAAATGACTGAAGGTTGCCTTAAGCATGCTACACCATATTATCAGCCTACACTTGTTACAGCTTTGCCTGAAACAATCTTTGAAGCTATTGAGGCTGTCCGTGAAGCTATGAAGACAGACCCTCATATCTTAGGAATGCATCTAGAGGGACCATTCTTAAACCCAGTACGTAGAGGTGCTCATACTCTAGAATATATTCGTATTCCTGATGATGAGCTTCTTGATAAACTTATTGAGAAGGGTAAGGGGGTTATCTCTCTTATCACAGTTGCTCCAGAGCAATTCACTGATGCCCAAATTAAGAAACTGATTGCTAGTGGCATTCAAGTATCTGCAGGACATAGTGAAATCTGTTACGATGGTGCAAAGGATGCCTTTGATAAGGGTATTCGCATAGTAACTCACCTATATAATGCGATGAGTGCTTTTGAGCCTCGTAAACCAGGACTAGTAGGGGCTGCTCTTGATGATGATAGAGTATATGGTCCTATTATCTTAGATGGTGCTCACTGTCATCCTGCTCAAGCTCGTGTCGCATATCGTGCGAAGGGCGAACGTCTTATTTTGATTACAGATGCAGCTGTGCTAGGTAGAGAAATGGATGAACTAGACTTTGAAGGCTTCCATGCTAAGCTTACTCCTGACGGCTTCTACTATAATAGAGATGGTAAGCTCGCTGGCTCAGCAATTGATATGCCTGAAGCTATTAAGAATGCGATGTCTTACCTTAATATCACTTTAGCTGAAGCTGTAGCTATGGCTACAGACCGTCCAGCTAAGGCTGTTGGTAGAGATAAGCAAATCGGACAGCTTACTGTTGGTTATCCAGCATTCTTCTCTGTCTTTACTGATGAAGTAACAGATGCTAAGTCTTTGTGTTTCTATCCTGAAAAGTAGATTTAGTATTTGATTGATAGAGCCTAAAGGCTCACTTAGATATCACAGTTTCAGTCTCACGAAGAATAGAGCTTATGGCTTTATTCTTTGTGAGACTGCTTTTATTTATTATTTATTCATTAAATTTGCCCACATAAATAATAATAGTGCAATATGCCTAAGGAACAGAATTTAGTAATAGTAGAGTCCCCTAAAAAGGCGCAACTCATACAAGGCTTTCTTAATAAGAAGAAACTTAGTGGGTTCAAAGTGATGGCGAGTGCAGGGCATGTTCGTGACCTTAAGAAGCGTCCTTTGGGTGTTGATATTGAGAATAACTTTAGCCCTATTTATGAGGTTAATGAGGATAAGAAAAAACTTATTCGGGAACTTAAGGCAGAGGCAAAGAAAAGTGAACTAGTCTATCTCGCATCCGATGAAGACCGTGAAGGGGAAGCTATTGCTTGGCATCTAAGCGAAACACTAGGTCTAAAGCCTCAGAATAGACGTCGTATTGTCTTTCATGAAATTACATCAGAGGCTTTCATGCATGCCCTAGACAATCCGAGAGATATTAACCAAGACTTAGTAGATGCTCAGCAGGCACGTAGAGTGTTAGACCGACTAGTTGGTTATGAGCTGTCGCCTGTATTATGGAGGCGTGTTCGCCCTTCTTTGTCTGCAGGGCGTGTACAGAGCGTTGCTGTAAGACTTATTGTAGAGCGTGAGCGAGAAATAAATGCCTATAAACCTACTAGTCAGTATAGAGTTCAGGCTAACTTTTTACTCCCTAATGGTTCCGTCTTAGCAGCAGAGCTAAATCATCGTTTTGACACAGAAGAGGAAGCTAATTCTTTCTTAGCATATTGCAGTAGCCAACGATTTCAGATAGGAAATCTTGCTACGAAAATGGCACGTCGTAGCCCTTCTGCACCTTTTACGACATCTACCTTACAGCAGGATGCTGCCAATAAACTAGGCTATTCGGTTAGTCAAACTATGCGCCTAGCACAAACTCTTTATGAAAGTGGGCATATCACTTATATGCGTACAGACTCTGTTAATCTGTCGCAGATGGCTCTTTCGACACTTAAAAAGGAAATCGTCGGAACGTATGGAGAGAAGTATCATAAGTTACGCCAATTTACTACGAAGAGTAAGGGAGCGCAAGAAGCTCACGAAGCTATACGTCCAACATACATAGATGTCGCTGAGATTTCAGGTTCAGCACAAGAGAAAAAGCTCTATGACCTTATCCGTCGCAGAACCTTGGCATCTCAAATGAGCGATGCTGATATTGAGCGTACAACCGTGAGTATTCCGGTCTCGGGTACAGACTATTCATTTGTCGCAAATGGAGAGGTTATCAAGTTTAGAGGCTTCTTGGAAGTGTATCTCTCTGATGATAGTCAAGATGGCAATAAACTATTGCCTCCTATGTCTGTCGGAGAGGTGCTCACACCAGAGTCAGTAACAGCTGACCAACGTTATAGCCAGCGTCCTCCACGTTATACGGAGGCAAGTATGGTGAGCAAGATGGAAGAGCTAGGTATCGGTCGACCATCTACTTATGCGCCTACGATAAATACGATACAAGAGCGTGGTTACGTTGAGCGAGGCGATAAGGAGGGAAGCCCTAGAGAAGTCATTACACTAAAGCTTACTCCCGAAACAGGTAAGATAAAGAGAAGTGTAAAGGCTGAGAAGTATGGTTCAGACAAGGGCAAACTAATTCCTACTGATATGGGTATGGTTGTTAATGATTTCCTTGTAGAGCATTTCCCTGATATTGTTAATTATGGCTTTACTGCAAGTGTAGAAGAAGACTTTGATGATATTGCTCTCGGTAGACACCAGTGGCAAGACATTATAGCTAAGTTCTACAAAGGCTTTCATCCAGATGTAGAGAAGGCTCAAGTGTTTGAGAAAGGTTCAGCTCGTGTTGGAACTCGTGAGCTAGGTATCGACCCTGATAGTGGCTTACCCGTCATCGCAAGTATGGGGCGTTTTGGCTCTATGGTTCAGATTGGAACGACAGAGCAGGTTGAGAAACCTCGCTATGCTTCGCTACAAGTTGGGCAGACATTAGAGAGCATAACATTAGAGCAGGCTTTGGACTTATTTAAGTTGCCTAAAGCATTGGGAGAGTACAATGGTGATGCTGTGAGTGTCGGTATTGGTAAATTTGGTCCTTATGTGCGCTATGGCAAATCTTATGTCAGCATTCCTAAGGATAGAGACCCTCTTGATGTAAATCTTGATGAAGCAATTGCACTCATTCAGGCTAAAGCTGAAGCAGAAGAAAAAAGCCTGCTTAAAGTCTTTACTGAAGAGCAAGGTCTAGAAGTGCGTGATGGTCGTTTTGGACCATATATAAAGTATCAGAATGCAAACTATAAGCTCCCTAAGGGGACAGATATTGCTAGTTTAACTTATGAGGATGCTAAGAAAATCATAGACGAAGCACCTCAAAAGAAAACAGTAAAACGTACTTCTTCAAGAACTAAAGCAAAGGCTAAATCTTAATGCGCTATTTTATTTATTTGTCATACAATGGTCTGCGTTATAGCGGTTGGCAGATTCAACCTAATGCCGAGACTGTTCAGGAGACGATAGAGCGAGCATTAGAGACTATCCTCAGAACGCCTTGTCCTATTGTGGGGGCAGGGCGAACTGATGCCGGTGTACATGCTCGTGTGATGGTGGCTCATGCTGATATAGATTTAGAATTATCTGAAATAGGTACACTCAAACACAAACTTAATAGGTTATTACCTCCTGATATCAGTATTCAAAAAATTGTTCCTGTTTCAGAAGAGGCTCACGCTCGCTTCTCTGCTGTTTCACGTACTTACCGTTACTATGCCACGGAACAGAAAGACCCATACACGGGGCATCTTCAGTGCAAGTTGCATCAGGCTCTTGATGTGGAGGCTATGAATAGTGCAGCTAAGACTTTACTGGAGTATAGCGATTTTACGAGTTTTAGTAAGCTCCATACTGATGTCAAGACTAATAATTGCAAGGTCTCTTTTGCCGAATGGACCAAAACAGAAGAAGGTGATTATGTCTTTACCATAACAGCGGACCGCTTCCTGCGTAATATGGTACGTGCTATTGTCGGAACTTTGTTCTTAGTGGGAAGAGGCAAACTTACAGTCGATGGATTTAAGCGTATTATTGAAGCAAAAGACCGCAATGGAGCAGGTTCTTCTGCGCCAGGGCATGCTCTTTTTCTCGAAGATGTAGCCTATCCCGATGAGCTATTTAATGTATAAGGTCATTGTCGTATTATACAATAGGTTCTGTCCGATGTTAGAGTAACAATACAG
>RBKG01000044.1 GCA_003640335.1 Porphyromonas sp. | reverse complement strand
AGAAAGTATGAACGTGTTTGGGCTACATTTAGAGTAGCACTGAGTTTTACAATGGGACTTGGCTTCTTAGGAATGCTTTATTTTATTTTTGGGGGAGAAAGTCTTTTTCGTCTTATCGTACCAGACATGGAAACCTTTAAAGAGGGTGCTACATATTTGCGTATTAGTGGATACTCGCAGGTATTTATGATGATTGAGATAACGATACAAGGTTTACTCTATGGTATGGGGAAGAGTCATTTACCAGCAGGAGTAAGTATTTTCGGGAATATACTTCGTATCCCTACGGCTATAGCATTTATCGCTTTGGGGCTAGGTTTAAGTTCAATATGGTGGGCTATTAGTTTATCATCAATCTTGAAAGGCTTAGTTGCTGTTATAATTATAGTTTATCTGTATTCAAAACATGAAAATAAATAGTTCTTCTATTATTAGGCGATTTATTATTGCGTCTTTCTTAGCCAATACAACATTGTTCGCTCAACAATCTCTAAGGGGAACGCTATTAAATCAGGCTCAATCTTTTGGTGTAGATAGTCTAGTTGCCGAGTATTTCCGGGTTAAGGAAATTCCAATTAGAGAGCATAATCAAGTCAGCCTACTAACAAGTGGAAAAGATAAGTTTGCAGACCTATTAGAGCATATTGAGAAGGCTAAAACATCCATAAATATGGAGTATTTTAATTTTCGTAACGACTCTATATCTCATCTTCTGTTCTCTCGTCTTGGAGATAAAGTGAACAATGGGGTAGAGGTTAAGATTCTCTTTGATGCTTTTGGTAATACTTCGAACGATAGCCCTCTGAAGAATGATTATCTTGATAAGATTCGTTCTAATGGACTTCAGATAATAAAGTATGACCCTATACGCTTTCCATGGGTTAATCATGTCCTTACGAGAGACCATCGTAAACTTGTTATTATTGACCACAAGGTTGCTTATATAGGAGGAATGAATGTTGCAGATTACTATATCAATGGTCTAAAGCGCATCGGAGAGTGGCGTGATTTGCATTGTCGTATTGAAGGTGATGCAGTGCAAGATATAGAGTCTATATTCGTAGATATGTGGAATAAGGAAGTTAATTTGCTTCAAAGAGATTCAATTATCTATGAGACCAATAAAGACAGAAATCAGACAAATGCTAAAGTTGCTATCTTAGACCGTGCTCCCATATCTAGACCAACGGTAGCTAGAGATTTCTATACTCTATCTATTGAGGGTGCTTCTCAACGCATACGTATAGAAAATCCTTATTTTGTGCCAACTACATCTATATATAAAGCAATACTGAAAGCTCTTAAGCAGGGGGTACTAGTAGAGATAATGGTCCCAGAAAAGAGTGATATTCCTTTTACTCCAGATGCGATGCTGCACAAGCTGTATAAACTTTACAAGAAAGGTGCCCACGTATATTTATATAGGGGAGGTTTCTTACATGCTAAGATGATGACCGTAGATAGTACTCTATCAACTCTAGGCTCTATCAATTTAAATAGTAGAAGTCTGCGCTATGACTACGAAGCAAATGCTGTGTTTTTTGATAGAAAGATTACAGCTCAATTAGATAGCCTTTACGAATCTGACTTAAAAAAGTGTGTTCGTCTTGATAGCTTATATTGGAAAAAACGTAGTTCTTGGCGTAAGGCTGTAGGGTGGTTTGCAAACTTGCTAACCCCTTTCCTTTAGTGTCATGACTATTTTGATGAGTCTTGAATGCGCTCTCTGATGTTACGAGGACTATCTCCTAGATTAATCTTGCAGAAAACACCGAAGTGACTTAATGAGCAAAATCCATAATCCTCTGATAGAACTTTGAAGGGCTTGTCCGTTAGGGCAAGCTCTTTGTATATCATACGACCTCTTTGTTCGGTTAGCCATTCTCTAGGTGATTGTTCAAATTCGCCGATGAATGCTCGCTTGAATGTGGCCTCATTAAGACCCATCTCTTCTCCTATTTGATATAGGTCACTTACTTCCATTTTTGCATTAAGATTTTTCATAATGCGTTCTCTAAAGCCTACAATTTGGCAATGGTAATAGCGCAAAAATAAATTGGCTTCTTCGGGAGAATAATCAAGTTTGATTAGGCGGAATAGTTCATCTACCTTATTATCATAAGATGAGAGTGGAAGAGTGGTATATGTAGAGAGGTGAATAATGCTCTTTAACCAAATATCAATTCCTGATGAAATCGCTAGGAAGGTAGGGTGAGCCTTGACTTTTTTTAATCGAATCTTACTATCGGAGGCTTGTTTAGTTGCTTTTGTTGCCTTAAATATACTGGGGCATAAACCGCTACAAAGGCTAGTATGTGCTCTGAAGTGAATAACGAGAATATCTAAATCATTATCCATTGCTTTAATCGAAACAAATGTCCCATGTGGTATGAAGTACATCTGGGCATCTGAAATTGCTTCTCCTTTCCCCGCTTTATCTAAAAGCAAATGCCCTCCTGCTCCAACGAAAAGCATGATATAGCCTGAGTCCCCTCCATAGATGTCTGTACAATTTCTTCTCAATATAGATAACTCAGGTTGTTTGAGAAGATATACAACTTCAGGATTTATTGCCATAATGGGTTATTTGTGTTTAATCATCCCAGTCTTCGTCCCAATCAAATAATTCCATTCCTGCAGGCATGTCTTCGATAAAGCTTTCCATGTCTCGGCGGTCTTTCTTTGTGGGACGTCCTAGCCCCTTAGCTCTATCAACGAATCTAGATAGTCGCTGTAGTTCCAAGATGTCATATTGTTCTTTCGGAGTTACATTCTCCATATACTCTGGGACTAGCTTTGCTCCCACGCGGTTATTAAGTACACGGAGAACTTTGAAAGAGTACTCAATAGGTGGTTTGCGAACGCTTATAACATCTCCCTCTTTAACTAATCTAGAGGGCTTTGTTAGTTGTCCATTGATACTTACTCTATTCATCTTACAAGCATCTGTTGCCAGACTTCTTGTCTTGAATACTCGTACGGCCCAAAGCCACTTATCTATGCGTACTTCTCCCATTACCGTTTAATTCATCATCTTTAGATAGGCAAATATAAACTAAAATGCTTGACCAGACAAGATTGATGTGATTTAGGCTAGG
>RBKG01000062.1 GCA_003640335.1 Porphyromonas sp. | reverse complement strand
CACCCTGGGCTTTGCAGGGGTGTCGTGCCTACGGCACTCATAATGCGTCTGAATTTTGATGCGCTTGCCCTGCCTGTATCCTAACTTTTTCCTCGGACGATTATTTAGCGCACACTCAATATCTTTGATTTCTTTCGTCGTCAATTTGGCAAAAGAAGCGTGCTTAGGTAGGTATTGTCGTATTAAGGCATTAGCATGCTCAATATGAGGTTTATCAGTAGAACGATATGGACAGCACTCATTACAATGCTCTTGATGGTCTATCTCAAGAGTATTGCCAAATCCCCATGGTACTTATCGAACCTAGTCTCTTCGCTACGAATCAACACATTTACCAAGATAAATTTAATGCAGTGGCTTAATGAGCCTTTTACGCCTCCACCAGAGACCGAAAATCACCTCTTTTAGAACATAGGGGGATTCCCCTAATTCATGAAATCGCTAGTCACGGAGTTTATCCGCTCCATGACCACGAACTCATATACCCCAAGAAAAAACTTTTAGGACACTAATGCCCTTAAGCCTGAAATTCTTTGTTTAGGGCGAAATTCTTTGTTACGTCAAATATTCTTTGTATGTTCGCAGGAGATAAAAGTCATCTTGTATGAGAAGGATATTTTTCATCATAGGGCTACTTCCATTTCTCTTAACAAATGCCTCGGCGTTACAAGGGAATAGCTTCAAGCTGGACATTTGCATGTTTGGCTATGACGATTTATGCCATAAAGACTTTGCAGTAGTGTCAGACTCTCAGGTTATTGATTTGACCAGCACAGATACATTGACAAAAGAAAGCAAGTCGTTGCCAGAAGTGGTTGTTCAAGCAAAATGGCTGTATAGAAAAGATGGGAATGCTGTCATTAATGTTGCACAAATGACGCATACCAAAGATTTACAGACCAGCCAACTGTTACAGCGTCTCCCTGGCGTAACGAAGAAGAACGATGGCTATTTGCTGAATGGTAAACCTGCTGCAATCTATATAAATGGTGTGCGGCAGAACATTTCTGCAAGTTCTATGCAAGCATTCCTATCGAACCTGCCTGCAGAAGCATTGTCTACAATTGAGCTTGTAGGCCTCAACACAGGAACGTATTCTGCTACTACGGATGGTGTGATTCGCATCAATATGCGAGCGAACATGCCTTTGGGTTATTCTTTTCAGCCTTATGTTTTTAGTTCTTTCCTGCCTGAGGGAGTACGCAATGCCGGAGGTAACATTTTCTATATGACAAAGCTGAACCGAATATTGACTTACCACACCCTATCCTATGCTAACAATAGGATTCGTTTGCAACAGTCTGACAGTCTCTTATTGCATGGTGTGCGTTTGTTAAATAATGAACGAAGGCGAGATGGGCGTTCGCATGTACTGACTTACCAAGGCGCATTGAGCTACGAACTTAACCAACAGCGTAAGCTCCTACTCAATACTTTTGTATATAACGACTGGGGGCAGCCTGAAGCACAATGGCATTCTAATTCACGTTATGGGAGAGAGGTGAGCAGTGGGCGCAGTGATTTGTATAATTTGTCGTTGGCTTATCAGATACCTGCTGCACAGCGTGCTTTTCATGGTACTATTGCCTATGCTTTTTCCTATGGGAGCGAACATACTAATACTAGATTCTACAATGAGCAAGAACGGCTCTATGAAGATGTGCAGTCGAACATGGAGGGATGGATGCATACGCTCAATGCCGACATTTCTTCTTACGTTGGTGAGCAATGGCTGTTTACCTATGGACTGCAAATAGACCGTAATAGTGTGTGGAATAAGGTTGCATATGCTAATCAGCAGCTGCAATCTACCGCTGTGCCTTCCTTTACGGGGGCAGAACTTCTGCCTGCTTGCTACCTCCAAGCCCGATATCGCTATAATTCAGCCCTAGCCCTACGTGTGGGGCTTCGCCTAGAACACACTGCCTATCAGTATGCGTATAGCCATACTCCAACGCTAACTCATCGCTCCTACACTAATCTCTTTCCTACGGTACTACTCTATTACGACCGCCCAAACTATGGCTTAGTGCTAGGACTCACCTCACGCATTAGCCGTCCGAAGTACAGCTGGATGCTACCAGGTGTTCGTGTAGTGAACGATTTTCTCTCTTTTGAGGGGCATCCCGAGATTCAGCCCTCACAAATTTATGCACTAGTAGCACGGAATACGCTCTTTCAATATGCGCAGCTCAACCTCAGCTATGGCCAAGTTCACCATTTTGTAGGAAGCAGCTATCGGTCAGAGGGCAAGCGGCTGGTTGAATCGATGGATAATATAGCAAAGCGCAGTTTCTTTACTGCTAATGTTGTATTGCCTTTTGCCTTGATGCAAAAGAAGCTAACTGGACAGCTGCAAGCTAACGTGGATTATAGCCGTCTATCTGATTTCACGTCACAATATCAAGCACCCCACGGTCGTGCGCCTCGTTATTGGACACACTCTTATAGTGCTTCCTTAGAATATACCCCTAACAATCGCTTCTCTTGCTATCTGCAAGGTGAATTATCTCCCCAGCAGAATACATTGTTTTCGTCTTCCTCTATCCAATTCTCTGGAAGCATGGAACTCAATTATTCATTGCTCAAGGAGCGTAATCTCGTGCTCTCATTGAGTACTTACAATCTCTTCTCGCACCCCTATTCTAAGGTGCATTTCTTCCTTGACAATAGTTTTCATACAACGAACTACAGCACAGAGCCCTATATCCAAATCTCCATGAAACTCCGTCTCAACAAAGGGCAACACGTTGTTGATGAATACCGCTCTTATACCCCAGTATCGTCATCACGCCTGCAATAAAAAATGCAATCACAAAATCATAAGATACAACCATTTAACTTTAAACTCTGTATCGGGAGCTAACCTCTTGACTCCACGCATCGTCTTGCTATTGATGCAGATTTGCCGAGTCGGTTCATCCCATTGCAAGAGGGCAAAAATCCAGCACTGATAGGCTTCTTTGAAGAGCTTATGGGGAATAAGTTGCAGAGAGATAAATTAAAATGACTACATTTGGTAGTCTAGAATTATTTACTACCTTTGCACCCGCAAGAAGCAAAACGAGAGCTCCTTATAGGATTGCCGAAATAGCTCAGTTGGTAGAGCAATTCATTCGTAATGAATAGGTCGCCGGTTCGAGTCCGGCTTTCGGCTCAGATCAGATTGTTGTTAATGTGTGTTGTCTAAACCGTAGTATTTATAGAATACTACGGTTTAGTAATTTATATCACTAATATATTGAATGAATCACTGGATAGACTTTTCAAGTTTTCTCAATAGATATTTTCCGGGACGTAAGGTTCAGAAGATTACGCTTTCCGCAGGATTTACTTGTCCTACTCGAGACGGCTCTCGAGGCAGAGGGGGGTGTACATACTGCAATGTTAAGAGTTTCAGTCCTGCCTTTGGTATACGAGAAAAGAGCGTAAGCGAACAGCTTAAAGAAGGTATCGCATTCTTCTCTCGTAAGTATAGCAATATGGAATATTTAGCTTACTTTCAGAGTTATACCAACACCTATGGCGAAATTGATAGTTGCATGCAGAAGTATGAAGAAGCTCTATCTTATCCTGGAGTCGTTGGACTGATTATAGGGACTCGTCCAGACTGTATGCCTCAGGCATTATTAGAACGCCTCGCAAAGCTCAGCCGTGAACATTTCATTCTTATTGAATATGGCGTTGAGAGTACTATTGACAGTACACTTGAGCGCATTCAGCGAGGACATACCTATGCAGAAACGATAGATGCTATTGAGCGTACTCATCAGGCAGGGATACTCGTTGGCGCACATATTATACTTGGGCTACCAGGAGAAAAGCGAGAGGACTTGCTCCACCATGCAAAGGAGCTTAGCAAATTACCAATAACTACGCTTAAAATCCATCAGCTACAAATCCTCAAAGGGACTTTAATGGCTCAAGATTACATAGCCCATCCCGAGGACTATCACTTATTTACGGAGGAAGAGTATATTGAGCTATGCCTTGATTTCATGAAGCACCTTAGAGAGGACATTGTCATAGAGAGATTTGTCTCACAATCTCCTCCAGAAATGCTGCTTGCACCTCGTTGGGGCTGGAAGAATTACCAATTTACCCAACGTATTCGCAAAGCGCTTGAAGAACGTCTAAACCAAGCATAATGATTGCAATATGATTATTTCTCTACTCAAAACTCTCAAACGAAGAATACTCAATTGGCGTGGCGATGGAGTACACTCCCCTTTTGCTTTTAATTTAATACGCAATGTAATTCGACAACCTCACCCTTACAACGCATATAGATTACTCTATTCTAATGATGAAGCAGAGCGTATCAATGCGGAAGTTGGCAGGAACAAACTCTGGACTAAACGTAAGTATCTAGAGCTTATTTTTAGAATTACTCATTATCATAAGGCTCAAGCATGCTATCTTGAAGGTGACCCTAAGAGTCTCGTATTAAAATATATTCAGGCAACGGGGTACGGAGCAATGTGCTCGGATATCAAGCAAGCCGATACCATTATACTAGAACACGCTACCCCTAAAGATTTTACCCTAAGTGAGGGGCAAAAAGAAAACTTGTGGATTCTGATTAACACCAATAACCCACAAGTCAAACAATGGGCAGAACAGATGAAAGAAACTCTCAACCCTCCTATTGTTTTTGACATCGTAGGCATGGATATTTGGATTTGGCGAACAGCGACAACCCCAGGTTATTACCCTGTTTACTATTAAATCTATACCTTTGCACTCTAAATACAAGTAAGAATAAGACATGGATAATACAAGAACAAATAAAGTTAATAGACTTCTGCAGAAAGAACTCAGTGAACTCTTTCGATTGCAGACATCAGCTCTGAAAGGGGTATTAGTTACAGTTACCAGCGTAAGCATTAGCCCTGATTTAGGTATTGCTCATGTACGCCTTTCTATTTTCCCTAATGATAAGGCTGATGAACTTCTGTCTGCTATTAAGCAAAATACAGTCGCTATACGTTACGACCTCGGTAAGCGTGTAAAGAGTCAACTCCGCAAACTGCCTGAGCTATATTTTCATATTGATGATTCTCTCAATTATCTTGAACGTATAGACGAACTCTTGAAGAAATAATGTCTTTTGTCAGACTATTAGCGGTACGCTATCTCTTCAGTAAGACTAGCCTAAGCGCTACTCGTTGGATATCTATCATCTCTGCCGTTGCTATTGGTGTAGTAACGGCAGCTTTGGTATGTGTGCTATCCGTTTATAATGGTTACACTGCCATGATACTTGCCAGCGATAATGATAGCAGCACCGAGTACGTAATTCGTGAGGTCAGTCAAAAGAACTTTGATGCGACTCCTCTACTCAATCAGATTAAATCAAGTGAGCTATCAGACAAAATTCATACGGGGTTAGTACTAAGCTCGCAGGGAGTTATTGAGATTGCAGGTGAACATATTCCACTACAGATACACGGTATCAATCAGGCATATTCGGAATTAGTTCCTCTTAAGAAACATATATACGATGGCTCCTATATAGAGTTTCATCATATTACTCATACACCCGATATTCTATTAGGCATAGGTTTACTACAGAAAAATTCACTCAACATCAATTTAACAGAAAACCCTAAACTTATTTTACCCCGAAGACAGGGTTTTATCAATCCGCTTGCCCCTGCATCTGCTTTTGAAGAGCGCTCATTGCGGATATCAGGTGTACTCAAGCCTCTATCGGAGGATATTAACAAGAGTGCCTACATAGATATAGATGTTTTGCAAGATATGTTGAGCGTACCTCAAGGAGTAGTCTCTGCTATTGCTCTAAAGCCAGATAGAAGTATTAGCCAAACTACACTTAGACGCGCACTCTCCCCCATACTTGGGACAAAGTACAAACTTCTCAATAGAGAAGAACAGTACCCCGAACGCACATTCTTGATTAAGAGTGAGAAGATTATGGTATACCTCATCATGACCTTTATACTCATCTTAGCGGCATTTAACCTCTCAAGTAGTCTTGTGATGTTAATCATCGAGAAAAGGAAGAATATAAATACACTCATATCTTTAGGAGCGCAATCCAATAAGATTAGATGGATATTTACTCTAACAGGTATACTGACCTCAACTATTGGCTCAATCATAGGTTTAAGCTTTGGACTTGCAATTTGTCTTTTGCAAGAACGCTTTGCTCTACTATACACGGGAGAAGGAGCAAGCCAATTGCCATTTCCTGTAGACGTTCAATTATCAGATTTAGGACTAATCCTGATTATAACGCTTATTGTTTCAAGTATTTCGGCATTTCTCCCAAGCATATTCTTAAGAGGTAGACTCAAGCATTCGTAATAACGCAGCGAGTGCCGTATTATGCAATGGTCTCCAAAGAGAAAATAAAAGCTGTGCTTAAATAATTTAAGCACAGCTTTTGTTTTAGTATGAAATCTAAATACTAACCGTTAATCTCAGCTAGAATTTCTTCAATATCATCTTGGCAGCTACCACAGATAGTTCCTGCTTCTGTTGCTTCTGATACTTCGTCAAAAGTTGTTAGACCTTTTTCTCTAATCGCTTCTTCAATCTGACCACGGGTAATACCCTGACAGTGACAGATTATTTCATCTGCGTTTCCCATTTTCTTATAAACTGTTTATGTGATTAAATCGTTATTACTTGCAAAAATACAGACTATATACCTCTGTAGCAAATATCTATTATATATATCTATTGTATTATTATATCCTAATCACACCTTTCCAAGATTAAGAACAAACACAAACACATAATAATCAACACCTTAAACAAGACTGATTATAATTTTCTTTTAAGAACACAATTTACTTACAACATATACCATAATCTGCATAAGGCTTTAAATGCTTATCTTTACAAGCTGAATAGTACTATTTTATACCATTCCTAGAAATAGATATCGCAAAATGAACTCAATATACGATTACAAGGCAATTACGATGCAAGGGACAGAGCTCTCTATGGCCGACCTTAAGGGCAAAGTACTGCTGATTGTTAATACCGCTAGCAAATGTGGTCTAACACCTCAATTTAAAGCACTTGAAGACTTGCATAAGAAATATGAAGGTCAAGGACTTGTTATTATAGGATTTCCTTGCGACCAGTTTGCTGGGCAAGAATTGAGTAATAACAATGACATCAATGCTTTCTGTACTCGTAACTATGGGGTATCTTTCCAAATGATGCAGAAGATAGATGTGAATGGAAAGAATGCACACCCACTTTACAAGTTTCTTAAGGAGCAGGCAGGCGGATTTCTTTTTGATGCCATCAAATGGAATTTCACCAAATTCCTTGTAAGTAGAGATGGAACGCAAATCAAACGCTTTGCGCCCTACACCAAACCTGAGAAAATAGAAGACGATATCTGCAAATTACTTTGATATAGTATGAATATCAAGCTATCTATAACACAAACACTTGGACGTTTAGGAAGAGGCATACAGCATTCGCTTAGCCAAGTAGATAGAAGATTTAGATGGGCAAAGTATGTACTCGTTGCTATATTTGCCTCATCTTCTCTATTCTTTGGTGAGTATACGGTCATTGACTACTTCAAGTTGCAACGTAGAGGACAAGTACTACAAGGAGAAATTGATAAGCTAACTCCTAAACTACAAGAAGATAGCATTCGACTGAGAGAACTAAGACATCTCGGTCGAGGAACAGAAGTTATCGCACGTGAAAAGTATCTGATGAAGTCGCCAGGCGAACAGATATTCTTAATTACACAAGATAGCACCAATAATAAGTAATGAAAAAGAAAACCACTTATAAGACACCCAAAACTGCACGTCCACACTTCAGTTTTAAGGTTGAAGCCGAGCAAGAGGGAGGTCTACTCGCATTCTTAACTAACCATGCACTAAAAGAACGCAGTAGAACCACTTGCAAGCAACTTTTACATGATAGATTTATATCTGTCAATGATGAGCCTAATACTCAATGGGACTATGAGCTAAGAAATGGGGATATTGTTACAGTACACCCAAGTCCTCTACCTAAGCTTCTCAATCATAAATCTATTGAGGTACTTTGGCAAGATGACCACCTGCTCATGCTTCACAAGAAAGCAGGTATTCCAACGGTTTCCAGTGGAGAAGAAAAAGACAAAACAGCCTTACTTCTTGTATCCGAATACCTAAAAAAGTTTAATCCAAGAGCAAAAGTATTCCTCCTTAATCGTATTGACAAGGACAGTGCAGGCTTTGTCCTAATGGCTAAGACAGCGGAGTTGCAAAAGAAAATTACAGATAATTGGGATAAGTACATCGTACGTCAGCAGTTTGCCGTTTCAATTGAAGGTAATATCGCTGATACGCAAGGATACCTTGCTCCTCCAGCAGAAGATAGCAACGATAAAAAGCGAAAACCAAGCAAGCTAGTACAAGGGAGCAACACCGCAGGCCAAGCAAGATACACCAAACTCATGCAGACAGAAGTCGGTTGCTTACTCTCTATCGACCTACTTATGGGGCGCAATAATCGCCTTCGTAAGCAGTTTGCAGAGATGAAACGACCTATTATTGGGGATTGGCGCAATGGTAGCAAACGCAAAGATTTAGGAAGAGTTGCTCTCGAAACTACAGGCTTCTCTTTTATTCACCCTTTTACCGGGAAACGTTACGACTTTGACCAACCTATCGCAAAAGAATTTCGCCGTTGGCTCAAACAAGACCCTACAAATAAGCAAAAAGATAAAATTTAGATAGATTATGAAACTTTGGAAGTTCCTTACACTAGTATTCGTACTAGCATTACTTGCGCCCAAAGCGATGGCACAAGGTGTAAGCAATTACATCAGTTGGACGCAAAGTACAAAGAAGATTAGCGACACCGAAGTAGATGTTATTTTTACGGCTAAGATAGGCAGTGGATGGCATCTATATGGTACTGAGATTGCCGATGGTGGTCCTACACCTACACATCTTGTCGTTGATAAGCTCGTTGGCGGTAAACTTGTAGGTAAACTAAAGGGCAATAAAACGCCTATTAGCAAACAAGACCCATTCTTTGAAATGCAAATCAGCTACTGGGAATCAGGTGTTACCCTACACCAACGCATCAAAGTCGAGGATGCTAGCAAATTCCACTTTGAAGGTGCATTGCGTTACATGATTTGCAACGATGAGAAGTGCATGCCTCCTTCTTCTGAAGAATTCAAGTATTCAGCTAAAGACTTTGGCTTATCAGCTAAAAGTATTGCTACAACTGAAGAAGTAAAACCCGAAGCTGAAAAGGTATCCGAACAGCCGACCACAGACACTCTAGAGCAAGTATCTACGCCTACTCCTTCGGCTGTGGATACTGCTGTCAATTCATCTAATAATAACCTTTGGGCTCCTGTCATTAAGGAGCTCAAATCTTTTGATGGAGACCATACCGAGAGTTCGCCTTGGATGATTTTTGTATATGGCTTTCTTGGTGGTCTAGTAGCCCTTATCACACCTTGTGTATGGCCAATGATTCCGATGACTGTCAGCTTCTTCCTTAAGAGAACTAAAGACAGAAGCAAGTCCATAAGAGATGCGCTGGTTTACGGACTCTCTATAATACTTATATACCTAACCTTAGGTCTAGTTATCACAGCTATCTTCGGTGCAGGAGGACTAAATAAGTTCGCCACAAGTGCAGGGTTCAACATTGCATTCTTCCTTATTCTAGTATTTTTCTCAATTTCATTCTTTGGTGCTTTTGAGATTGTACTACCAGCGAGCTGGACCAATAAGATGGACCAAAAGGCTGACTCTACTAGTGGATATCTAAGTATCCTATTCATGGCCTTTACTCTTGCCTTGGTATCCTTTAGCTGTACAGGTCCTATCGTGGGGACTCTGCTTGTACAAGCTTCAAGTATGGGTGATTTACTTGGTCCAGCTATCGGCATGTTAGGCTTCTCTATGGCTCTAGCTCTACCATTCGCTCTATTTGCAGTCTTCCCTAGCATGCTACAGTCAATGCCTAAGAGTGGCGGTTGGTTAGGTAGTGTCAAAATCGTACTTGCATTCCTAGAGCTTGCACTCTCTCTCAAGTTCCTTTCTGTAGCAGACCTTACTAATAATTGGGGGCTACTAGATAGAGAAGTATTCCTTGTTCTTTGGATTGTCATCTTTGCTTTACTTGGGTTCTATCTTCTTGGAAAACTTCGTTTTTCTCACGATAGTCCAAGCACGCACACTAGCATACTAGGACTCTTCTTAGGAATTATCTCACTATCATTCTCTCTTTATATGGTACCGGGACTATGGGGAGCACCATTAAGAGCTATTAGCGCATTTGCACCTCCTGCTACGACGCAAGACTTCAGCCTATATGAAGGTGATGTGCATGCACAATTCAACGACTACGAAGCTGGAATGGCTTATGCAAAGCAAGTAGGTAAACCAGTTCTTATTGATTTCAGTGGTTACGGCTGTGTGAACTGTCGCAAGATGGAAGCCAGCGTATGGACTAATCCTGAGGTTAAGCATATTCTTGAGAATGATTATGTCCTGATTACCCTCATTGTTGACGACCAAACTAGTCTACCTGAAAGTATTGAAGTCAATGAGCAAGGTAAAACGATTAAGCTTCGTACAGTGGGAGATAAATGGAGTTATCTCCAGCGTACTAAGTTTGGTGTAGCAGCTCAGCCATTCTATGTAGCACTTGATGCTAATGGTAAACCTCTTATGAGTTCTAGAGCTTACAACGAAGACACTCCAGCATACATTTCTTGGCTTAAGAGTGGACTCAAGCAATTTGAACTAAAGAAGTAATAGGGGTATTGGTTGGAATATAGACCAATGCTTAAATAGAAAGGGTTGCTACAAAATCACTTGTAGCAGCCCTTCCACTTTACAATAATCTATATAGCATAAACAGAACAATGGAACAACATACACGACAAGAAAAAATGGAAGCCTTCGGCAGGCTCCTCGAC
>RBKG01000252.1 GCA_003640335.1 Porphyromonas sp. | reverse complement strand
ATAGTATTTCGCTTATAATATACGCTATAAATAATATGATATAGGCTGTGGACTCAACAATTAGGTCGCCACAGTCTTTCTTTTGTAAATAACATATTGCGATGACAACAGAAGTTTTACTTGATATTATTGAAAAGTCTCTGTCCGAATTGGGTTATGCAGAGCTTGAACCACGTGCGCTCTTTGAGCCTATCGGATATACGCTTTCGCTTGGTGGTAAGCGTGTGCGCCCTTTACTTTGCCTCTTGGCATGCCGCTTATACAGCGACAATATCGCTACAGCCTTGCCTATCGCTCGTGCGCTAGAGGTCTTCCATAATTTTACGCTCCTACATGATGACCTTATGGATAAGTCGCCTATTCGTAGGGGACAACCTACAGTTTATCGTAAGTGGAACGATAACACGGCTATCCTATCGGGTGATGCTATGAGTATCGAGGCGTATCGCTCACTTGAAGGAATTGAAAATCCTCAGTTGCTCTTTAAGGTATTGCCTTTCTTTAATAAGATGGCCATTGAAATCTGTAAGGGACAGCAGTATGATATGGATTTCGAGGAGCGTGAGCATGTAAGCGTAGCCGAGTATATTGAGATGATACGTCTTAAGACAGCCGTTCTTCTAGGTGCAGCACTTAGACTAGGTGCTCTCGCTGCAGGTGCTTACGATAGCGATGCTCAAATCCTTGATGAAGTGGGGCAGGCTCTTGGTCTAGCCTTTCAGATTCAAGATGATTATCTAGACGTCTATGGCGATGAGAAGACTTTCGGTAAGCCTATTGGCGGAGATATCATGAATGGTAAAAAGACGCTCATGCTGCTTTATACTCAGGCGAAGCTAGAGCGTGACGATAGAGCGGAGCTAGACCGACTGATGCAACTAGGGCAAGAGCATAAGGAGGAACGTATCTCTGGTGTGCGTCGTCTGTATGATAAGGCTGGTACGCCTATTTATGCTCAGCACGAGATTGAGCGATTGACGCAAGAAGCTCTAACCAAATTAAGAGGACTAGGTCTTAAGCAAGAGCGACTAGAACCACTTTATCAACTCTTTGATAAGCTTACCACAAGAAAGAACTAATGCTGATAGATACCCACGCTCATATATATGAAGAGGACTTCGATGAAGACCTCTCGGAGATGATGGCACGAGCCGAAGAGGCTGGCGTGTCTCATGTGATTATGCCGAGCATTAGCCAAGAGGAATATCCACGCCTAGAGCGTATGCTAAGTCTGTATCCTCATCAGACATCAGCGGCTATCGGTCTGCATCCTGCCTACGTTGGAGATGATTATCAAGAGCAACTGCGCTTTGTTGAGGCTCATATCGATGCTCATCCTTGGGTGGCTATTGGTGAGATTGGTCTTGATTATTATCACTCTACCGAATATAAAGCACAGCAGATAGAGGCATTGGAGTTTCAGTTGGACTTGGCTCTTGAGCATGATTTACCTGTTATCTTTCATGTTCGTAATGCCTTTGCTGATATTATTGAAGTCTTAAAGCAAGAGAAGTATAGTACTCTAAGAGGCGTTATACATAGCTTTACGGGCACAAAAGAAGAGCTAGAAGCCGTACTTCAGTTCCCTAATCTGATGGTGGCAATCAATGGGGTTGCTACTTTTAAGAACTCTAACTTGAGAGAATATATCGGCATAATCCCTCAAAATCGCATTCTTGTGGAGACAGATGCTCCCTATTTGGCTCCTGTACCTAAGCGAGGTAAGCGTAATGAGCCTTCTTTCATTAGGCATACAGCAGGGCATATTGCAGAGCTGTGGGGCATGACTCTAGATGAGTTTGCTCGTGTGACGACGGAGAATGCTAAGCGTCTTTTTGCCTTAGATTTATGAGTCAGGATTTAAGAGAAGACTACGAAAACTATCTTAAGTATGAGCAGAATTTCTCTGCTCTTACGGTCAGTGCCTATACAGAGGACCTCAAAAGTTATTTGGAGTCCTCTAGCCTTTTTTTAGGTGAAGAGCTTAATCCGAGTGAACAAGACCTTGACCTTGTGCGCCGTTGGCTCAATGGTATGATGACGAAAGGCGATAAGGCTTCGTCTGTGGCTCGTCGCCTTGCTTCGGTGAAAGGCTTTTATAAGTACTTGCTTAAGATGGGGCGTATCTCTCGTAATCCTATTGCTAATCTGCGCCCGCCAAGAGGCGAAAAGCCATTGCCTGTTTATGTGCCCACTAACTACATCAATGAGATATTAGATGAGGAGCTTGAGCCTTATGATTGGGTAGCTCTGCGAAATAAACTCATTGTGGCGGTATTGTATGAATGTGGCTTACGACGAAGCGAGCTGGCGGGTCTGAAAGATGACGATGTGGACATTGAGGGACGCAAACTTAAGGTCTTAGGTAAGGGTAATAAAGAACGAATTGTGCCCTTTGGTGCTGGTCTAGCGGAAGAACTTAGCAAGTGGCGACAAACCCGAGATGAACTATTTGGAGAAAGCGAAACATTTTTCCTATCTTTGAGAGGTAAACCAATGACGGGGGAAGGTGTCTATGCTATAGTTCATAAGTACCTAAAGGCTGTACCTGGTTTGGCTCGCCGAGGAGCTCACGCTCTAAGACATAGTTTCGCTACCGATATGCTTAATAATGGGGCAGACTTAATCGCAATCAAGGAGCTTATGGGTCACAGCAATGTATCAACGACTGTAACCTACACGCACACCTCGTTCAAACAATTACAAAAGGTGTATAACGCCCATCCAAGGGCAAAAAAGAAGTAGAGTTATGAATATCAGAATCCAAGCATTGCATTTCGATGCTACTGAAACACTACAAGCTTTCATTCAGAAGAAGCTCGAAAAACTTAATCGCTTCTCTGAAGATATCAAAACGGCTGATGTTACACTCAAAGTAACCAAACCCGAAGTGAGCCACAACAAAGATGCGAGCATTAAACTCGTGGTTAAGGGTGACGAACTCTTTGCCGAGAAGCAAGCAGATACCTTTGAAGAGGCTATTGATGTCGTTATTGATGCTCTCAAGCGTCAGTTAGAGAAACGTAAGGATACACACGATAGATAATTTGCTATTATAAAAAAGAGAGGAGCTGTACTCAAGTTTACTTGGGTGCAGCTCCTT
>RBKG01000233.1 GCA_003640335.1 Porphyromonas sp. | reverse complement strand
GAGCTCATAGAAACAAATCCCTTACGTGCTGATATGAGGAAGAGGTTATCTCCGCTCACATATACCGATGCACGCTCTAGACCAACATGCTTAACTAAAGACTTGGGTAGGTCATAGCTTATGCGTACATTGCTCAGGTTAAGGTACGAACGGCTTGTTAGGAAGCGCGTCGAGCGAGATGTAGCCTGAGATAGTTCCGAAGCATTCGAGCCTAGAATAGGTAATGAACCATTCGTGTTCGTAGGGCTCCAAGAGTCTAAGATATCCTTGTGCCAGTTTGAAGAACCTATTGCTGAGCTAGGGTCCATGAGTGTAGCATACGCTCCATCGTAACCATATCCACCAAGACCAAAGCTAAAGGCTGAGGATAGCGTTACACCATGTACAGTGAGGTCAAAGCCGAAGCCCCCAACTAAATCAGGTATTGCAGACTTGCCAACAAACTGCTTGGTTGCGTCATTGTAGCTAGTCGTAATGCCCTGCTTAAGCGAGCGAGAGTTGTTGCTAGATACTTGTAACCAATTCTCTAGGTCCTGTATGGCTGTCTTCTTACCGCTAGCATCTTCTGTATAGTAGTACTCCCATTGAGGTAGACCTGTGCTAGTAATACCAGCATAGATAGGCATATAGTAGTCTTGTACAGAGTGTCCCTTCTTGTAGGCAAATGCGCCTTGCTCCTCATAGTGCTTAGGCTTGCCTGTAGTTGGGTCTAGTGCCATCTGAGTGATTTCGTTGCGGTACAGACCAGCATTAGCACGCAGGTTCAGCTTAACCTTAGATAGGTCTAGGGCCTTGTACGATAGGTCAAACTCAAGACCTCTATTGACGATAGCCGCGTCATTTGATGGGTAATAAGCGTAACCCACAGAAGGTGCTGTCTGCTGACGGAAGAGCATGTCTGTAGTGCGCTTGTGGAAGTATTCAGCATTGACAGAGAGCTTTCTGTTAAATAGTTCAGCCTCGAAGCCTACATTGAATGTAGCCGACTTTTCCCAAGTCAAGTCGGGATTACCCTTAGCATAGAAAGAGAACGAAGGCTTGTCATTGAGGTTGCTAACGCTGTACAAATCGTAGTACACATAGTAACTAGGAATGTCACTATCATACTGCAAGTCTATCTCTTGGTTCCCGAGTACACCATAGCTAGCTTTGAGCTTAAGTGTATTGAGCCACTTGGCATCTTGCAAGAACTTCTCCTTAGATATGAGCCAAGCCGCACCTACAGAGCCGAATGTTCCCCAGCGGTTGTTCTTAGAGAAACGAGAAGAACCATCACGACGGATAGAGGCATTCAAGAAGTACTTGCCATCATAGTCATAGCGAGCTTGCCCGAAGTAAGACTCCATCGCATAGCCTAGTGTGTAAGAGTCCGAGCTGTCATTGATAATCGCATTAGAGAGCTCTAGTACATCGGGTTGTATGAGCTGAGAACGGCGAACAGTGGAAACGCTATTGTTATTCTCGGTAGACTCATGCGCCACAAAAGCATCTACATTGTGCTTGCCATACTGATGGCCCCAAGAGAGTAGCTGTGTGAACGTTTCGTCTGTGTATGTTTGGTTTGTTCGTGTGATACGACCTATACCCTTGGCATCGCCATAGTATGGGTTTTGTAGTTGATTGGATACACGACCAAGATATTGCTTACCATAAGTAATGGTAGCCTTGAAGTCATTCAAGAAGCGATATTCAAGGTTTAGAACTGCAGAGAGGTTGTTGTCTTGTCTCAGCAAACGGTCTAGCTTGGTTGTACCAGCAGGGTTTATACCTCCAGAGTAAGGTCTAGAGCTACCATCGGCTTGACCGAAGTCGTAAGAGATACCGCCCGGTATTTTAGAGTCTGCCTTAGGTTCATAGCGTTTAGTTTGCTCATTGAGTGCATACTCATAGACAGGATAAATGCTCGGTACAGCAGAAAGGAATTCAAAACCATTACTTGCCGAAGAGCTTTGCCCCGGTGAGTTTGTCTGCGTGTAAGAGTAAGATAGGTTGAGCCCTGCCTTGAGGTTCTTAGTGATATTGCTACTTACATTGCTTCTGAGGTTTGCACGAGAGAAGTCTGAGCCAATATAGTAACCTTCTGTCTTTTGGTATCCGCCAGAGAGGAAGTAAGTTGTGTTTTCGCTACCTCCTGATACCTTAACATTACCTTCGTAACGCTTACCTGTGCGGAAGATGGCATCTTCCCAATTCTCTGGTGTGTACTTGCGTGAGATGTTAGGGTTGAACTTGCCCGTCTTAGGGTCAATGAGCTCAGCCGATGCCGCATTCCATAGGTTGTATCGTGTGGGGATAGAACCCGCTTTGTTTGCGAATAACAGACCGCCAACAGCAACATTGCTACCATCGGCTTTCTTCTTAAATGTATTATGGAGGTTATATAGAGATTGGTAAGCAACTTCTAAGTATTGCTCAGGGCTCTTGATAACATCATATAAGGGGATTAGGCGCATGTTCAGACCCACGCTACCTGACGCTTCGATAACGGGCTTACCGCTCTTTCCCTTGCGTGTCGTAATCAATACGACGCCATTGGCGGCACGAGCACCATAGAGAGCTGTCGCAGAGGCATCCTTAAGAACAGACATATTCTCAATGTCGCTTGGGTCAATACCGTTAATAGTTCCACCATAAGGCACACCATCGACAACGTATAGAGGAGAAGTGTCTGAGTTTACTGAGCCAATACCACGTATTTGTATTGTCGCACTTGTTCCGGGCTGTCCGTTGGTGTTGAATACTTGTACACCGGGGATTTCGCCTTCAAGAGCCGTAGAGAGGTTTGAAGCTGCTTTTTTCTGTAGACTTTCTACTGAAACTTTAGACGCAGAGCCAGTGAACGAATTCTTTGTAGCTGTACCATAAGCAACGACAATAGTTTCGTTGAGCATCTTAGTATCAGCCTCAAGTTTCACCTTGAGATTTGTTCCGACCTTGACATCCATCGTCTTATAGCCAATATAAGAGATGGTTAGGTAAGTAGCTCCCTTAGGTGCAGAAAGCGTAAACTTACCATCTAAATCTGTAACTGTACCTACACCAGAATGACCTTTTACAATCACATTGGCACCAATGATTGGTTCTCCGGTACTAGCGTCCGTGATAACACCACG
>RBKG01000145.1 GCA_003640335.1 Porphyromonas sp. | reverse complement strand
CGTGGTCAAACTGGTCGGCAGTGAGAAGATAGACATCATGCCCCTCTTCAGCCCAGTAATTAAGTTTATTAGCAATTACTCGAGTCTGTCCACCCGAATACCACATATTATTAATTACGTATACGATTTTCATAATGCGACTATTTTATCGTTCATCTACCTGAGAAGCATAGGTGCGCCAACGCTCAAGCAGTTGACTTAAATCTTCTGGCAGTTCGCTATCAAACATCATCTCCTCTCCACTTATAGGATGTACAAAGCCTAAAGTCTTAGCGTGCAAAGCCTGTCGAGGGCATAAGCTTAAGCAATTTTGCACAAACTGCTTATACTTACTAAATTGGTTGCCCCACAAGGCTCTATCACCGCCATAACGTTCATCGCCAAAAAGAGTATGACCAATATGCTTCATGTGCGCCCTAATCTGATGTGTACGCCCTGTTTCCAATCGGCATTCAATCCAACTCACATAGGCTAACTCTTCTAGTACTTGATAGTGCGTTACGGCATGCTTACCCTTATCACTGCCTTCGGGATAAACGCTCATTTGTAAACGGTCTGTACTATCACGACCGATATTACCAATGATAGTTCCCTCCGTTTCATCAAAACGTCCCCACACAAGAGCTCGATAAGAGCGATGCGTAGTTTTGTTAAAAAACTGTCGTGCAAGATGAGCTTTAGCTTCAGGTCGCTTAGCGATGAGGAGCAAACCACTTGTATCCTTATCTATGCGATGAACAAGGCCTACATTAGGGTCATCAGGATTATAGAGAGGGTCGTCCTTAAGGTAGTATGCAAGAGCATTCAATAGCGTACCCGTATAATTGCCATGACCAGGATGTACGACAAGCCCTGCGGGCTTATTAACTACCATAAGCCACTCATCTTCATACACGATATTTAGCGGAATATCTTCTGCAATAATATTGAGATGTCTCTTCGGGCGTCTAAGTTGAAGCGTAATAACATCATTAGGTTTAACCTTTGTATTGCTCTTAACGCTCTTATCATTGATGAAGATAAATCCGGCATCGGCAGCCTGCTGAATACGATTACGACTAGTCCCATTCATTCTATCGACTAAGAAGCGATCCACCCGCTGAGGTGTTTGCCCTGGGTCAACGACACAACGGAAATGCTCGTAGAGAGTGTTCCCCTCACTATCTAATAAGCCCGAAGGCGTATCATCAATAGTGAGTGAAGGGTCATCTAGAGCAAACTCTTCGTCTAGGATTAGCTCGTCTTGCTCGTTCATTACCACCACTGCTCAGGATTTTCGGTTGGTTCGTCCGTTTTGCTCGTGTTCTCCTTACGGCTAGGTTTAGATTCGTAAGTACTTCCTACAGCACTTGTATCAGCCGCAGATCCTTCAGGAGCCATCAAGTCATCAACATTGATACTGTCAGGAACAACAACTGTACCCGTTACAAGCAAGACAATAGGCGTATCCTTGCTGATATATGCACCAGTGGTTAGTAAGCTACCATCTTGAAGAGCTAAGCCTTGACAAGAGCCAATATAGTCGCCAGGCACAATCTTCTGAGAGATATTTTCAAAGCCCATCGCTTTAAGAAGAGCGTAAGCCTGACGAGCAGACATATCCTTTACATGAGGGATAGCAACCTTAGGAGGCTCTGAGGTGTATATTTTCAAGAAGATAATACGGTTAGGCTTTACGTTAAGTCCTTCCTCGGGATAAACCTCTACAATCGTACCCGGTTTAGCTTCCTTACTATAAACAGAATCAACGACCTCATAACGCAAATCTGCGTCTTCTAGCAACTGAATAGCCTCATTCAAGCTCTTTCCCGCAAGACGTGGGATAGCTACTTTCTCGCCGTGACTTGTGTAGAAGTCTAAGCCCCATGCCACTGTCATAAAACCTACTATGGCTATACCTGCCATAACAAGTAGGTTATACCACACCGACTTATTCAATATATCCTTCATAAAATTTTTCAAATTCATCATACTAATCCTCAACACTCGCATTGATAAAGCGAAGCAAGCCTTCTGTTCCTTCTGTTTCTATAGTTGCACTTGTGCCTTCCCAAGCCTTCTCGCCATGGTGCACATAAATTATCTTATCCCCTATCGAACGCACTGTATTCATATCGTGCGTGTTGATAATGGTCGTAATACCATACTCTCGAGTAAGTTCCTGAATAAGCAAGTCAATCACCTTACTCGTCTTAGGGTCTAGTCCTGAGTTCGGTTCATCACAGAAAAGATAACGTGGATTGAGGGCTAAAGCACGAGCAATAGCTGTACGCTTCATCATTCCTCCACTAATTTCGCTTGGATACTTGCGCCCAGCCTCCTGAAGACCAACACGCTCAAGAAGCATCTTTGCTCGCTTACGATTCGCAGCATCACTCTCATGCGAAAACATTTCCATAGGGAACATGACATTCTCAAAGACCGTCATACTATCAAAGAGCGCACTTCCCTGAAAGAGCATGCCCATCTCTCTGCGTAGCTGCAGGAGTTCTTTTTTCTTCATCAGAGCTATATCACGCCCATCATAAAGAACTTGCCCTTGAGTGGGAGGGATAAGACCAATCATGCACTTCACAAAAACGGACTTACCAGCTCCAGAGCGACCGATAATAAGATTAGTATTACCTTCTTTAAAGGTAGCATCTATTCCTCTAAGAACCTCTTTATCGTCAAAACTCTTAAATAAGCCTTTTACTTCTATCATACTTTCACTTAGTATATTGATGCAACCTTACTTCGCTAACAATAAATTTGTCAAGAGCATGTCAAAGAATAGGATTAAGATACTACTCTTGACCACAGCTTGCGTACTTGCTTTACCTACTTGTAGAGCTCCTCCCTTCACACAATAGCCATGATAAGAAGCCACTGAGGAAATAATAAAGGCATAAACCATACTCTTCTCTATGGAGTGCAGGATAAAACCGGGATTAAACATAAGCTGAAGCCCATAGATAAAATCATTTGTAGGCAAATCAGATACCAAATACGTGGCTATGTATCCTCCACACAAGCCTGTAACCATAGAGAATATAGAAAGCACAGGCACAAAGCCTACAAGACCCACAATTTTAGGCAAGATGAGGAAGTTAGCCGAATTGACTCCCATGATATCAA
>RBKG01000098.1 GCA_003640335.1 Porphyromonas sp. | reverse complement strand
TGGAATGCTCTAACACCTGAACAACAAGAGGAAGAGCGAAAAAAGACAGCTGCCTATGATGAACGCATACTTGCCGAATCGGGTTACTTCGATGATGAAGAAGACTAGGAGTAAAAGTACTACGTACTTTCGTGAATTAACCAAAACACTTCAACATTATCAGGTATTAAAACTAGTTCAAACGCCTCATTTATACACCTACTATTAGGTATTTTACAGCTAGTACGCACTCAATTTGCAACCTATAAGTACCTTTGCATCACTAATATCAATATTACAATATTATAATTCTATCATTATGGAAGTATCTCAAGCTAGAGTACTACTATTAAGCAGTGTAGCGACTCTCGGACTAGGCGTAACAAGCCTAGATGCCCAAAAAGTCAGCGGTGCGCAAATCACTGGTCATGTGATTGACAAGAGTACAGGTGAGCATTTGCCTGGTATGACAATCGCCATCAAGGGGACTACATTTGGGACTGCCACCGACAACACTGGTCACTTCTCTCTCAAACATCTCAAAGCTGGTAAGATTACCCTTATCTTACGCGGACTAGGCTATGCTAGTCAAGAGCGTGTCGTAACCATTAAGGAGGGTGAATCTCAGAAGGTTGACTTTGAGGTTATCCAAGATAATGTAGATATTGATGAAGTTGTGGTTTCAGCCAATAGACAAGCTACTCTACGTCGCCTTGCTCCTACGCTAGTGAATGTGGTAGATAGTAAAGTATTTGAATCGGCAAATGCAAACAACCTTGCACAAGGTCTTGTATTCCAACCTGGTGTACGTGTTGAAAACAATTGTCAGAACTGCGGATTTAATCAGGTGCGTATCAATGGACTTGATGGTCGCTATTCTCAGATTTTGATTGATAGCCGTCCGATTATGAGTGCGCTAGCTGGCGTATATGGACTAGAGCAAATCCCAACGAATATGATTGACCGTGTAGAGGTGGTTCGTGGAGGTGGTTCTGCTCTTTTTGGTTCTTCGGCTATTGCTGGGGTTATCAACATCATTACTAAAGAACCTACTACCAATAGTGTAAGCTTTAGCGAATCTCTCGGAGCAACTGGCTTCAAGGATATTGACAATAACCTTGCCTTCAATGCATCTGTCGTTAGCCAAGATGGTAGAGCCGGTGCTATGCTATTCGGACAAGCTCGCTATCGCCATGAGCACGATATAAATGGAGATAATTACAGCGAACTCGGACGTCTTGACTCTCGTGCCTTAGGTTTCCGTGGTTACTTAAGACTAACCGACCTATCTAGACTAACGGGCGAAGTTCATACTTTCGCTGAAGCTCGTCGTGGTGGTGACCACATCGATTGGCCAGAAGCTGTAGCAGGTGTCGCTGAGTCTATCCGCCACTCAGTATATAGTGGTAACATTAAATACGATGCTTTCTCTCGTAATTACAAAGACCATTTCCAACTATATGCTTCAGCCCAACATATTACTCGTAATAGTTACTATGGTGGTATTGGCGAAGTAGCAGCTAAGGATAAGGACGGTAATCCTATTAAAGATGGTTCAATCATAGCAGGTCGCCTCGGTTATCCTATACACAGCTCTGACTATGGTACGAACTTCGGTATTACACGTGGATTTACTTGGGTTGCTGGAGCTCAGTATACACATGATTTCGAACGCTTGCTCTTCGCTCCTGCTCAACTCCTAGTTGGTGCAGAGTATAGTTATGATAGACTGCATGACGAAATGCCTCTACGTAGCTGGACAACCGAAATCAGTAACCAACAGGGTTATGATGATAGTAAAAATCCTGTTGCCCTATCACCTGCCCTACACCAAGTTATTCGCAACTCAAGCCAGTTTGCTCAGCTTGAATGGAAGAATGATAATTTCAGCTTCCTACTAGGTTCTCGTCTTGACCAAAACTCGGCTATCAAGAGTACTACATTCTCTCCTCGTGCTACTCTACGCTACAATCCTACAAAGAATATCAACTTAAGAGCCACTTATGCCAAGGGCTTCCGTGCTCCTCAAGTATTTGATGAAGACCTACACGTAGGGGTTGTGGGTGGTGAAGCTCAGAGAGTAGAAAATGCTGATGACCTAACACCAGAAATCTCACATTCATTCAGCTTGAGTAGTGACATGTACTTCCGTTTGGGCGAAAGCCGTGTTAACCTCCTTGTAGAAGGCTTCTATACTCGTCTACTTGATGTCTTCACAAACTATAAGGACGGTTCTCGTAACGGTATCACATACTTTATTCGCCACAACTACGGCTTTGATGACCAGAAGAACAAGGTTTCATCAGGTGCTAAGGTTTATGGTGTAAACTTAGAAGGTAAGTTAGCTTACCACTGGATGAGCCTACAAGCTGGTCTAACGCTTACAAGCAATATGTATGATGCTGAGCAAGAATGGGGCGTACGTGCTAAGATTAAGGACGATGCCAATATTGATTACAAGACATTTGTTCCTAAGGCAGACGGCTCTAGCTTCGATGCTATCGCTGATGAAAATGGAGATGCTCAGACAGTGTCTATGACTTCTAAGCACATCATGCGTACACCTTCTGTTTACGGTTATATGACGCTTAACCTTAACCCTATCAAGCCTCTCAATATCTCATTGACGGGTACTTATACGGGTTCAATGTATGTGCCACACGCAGTTAAATGGGGTCAAAACTCAGGTATCAACGATAGGAATGCTATTGCAGCTAAATTGCGTACAGAAGGTTATGAATTACCACTCCTTGAAAACAATGCTCCAAACAATCCACTCATGGCAGATGGTAAGCAGAAAACAGCTACTCCAGAATGGAATGAACTTATTAAGTCTAAACCATTCTTTGACCTAGGTGCTAAGGTTTCTTATGATTTCCGCATCTTCCGCAAGACTGACATTCAGTTATTCATGGGAGTGAATAATATCTTCAATTCCTTCCAAGATGACTATGACCTCGGTCCTAACCGAGACAGTGCTTACATCTATGGTCCAACAATGCCTGCAAGTGGTTATGTTGGATTTAAGCTAAACCTCTAAGAGTATACTCTTCCACATATTATAAATCATCCTAATAGGATGAATAAAACCAAGAGGCTGTGCCAAATTTATTTTGGCGCAGCCTCTTTCTATTAAGGA
>RBKG01000211.1 GCA_003640335.1 Porphyromonas sp. | reverse complement strand
GGGTCAAAAGACGCAATGCGTTCAATCTCATCATCCCAAAACGTAATACGATAGGCTACTCCATCGTATCCTTCTATCGCAGGGTAAACATCAACGGTATCTCCTTTTGTCCTAAAGTAACCACTTAAAAAGGTTACCTTATCATTTACATAATGATTTCCTACAAGATCTCGAGTAAATGAAGACAGCGGATAACGTTGCCCGACACGCAGTTGTATAATTTTCTCAGCAAAAACACTTGGGTCTGCCATACCGTAGAGGCACGACACCGAACTTACCACAATAACGTCATCACGACCACTAAGAAGAGAGGCTGTCGTACGCAATCGAAGTTTTTCGATTTCAGCATTGATAGCCATATCCTTCTCGATGTATGTATCAGAATGGGCTATATATGCCTCTGGTTGATAGTAATCGTAATAACTAACAAAATACTCAACAGCATTATTAGGGAAGAAGGACTTAAACTCGGCATAAAGTTGCGCTGCTAGCGTTTTGTTATGACACAGAATAAGTGTGGGACGTCCTAATCGCTCAATAACATTAGCGGCTGTAAAGGTTTTTCCCGAACCAGTTACACCTAGTAGAGTCTGATGGTCTTGCCCCTTCTTAAACCCTCTAACCAATGCTTCTATAGCTTCTGGTTGGTCTCCTGTAGGTTTAAACTTTGAATTGATTTCAAACCCCATCTTACTTTACTCGTATTAAAGATAAGCCATCACGCATTGGTAAAATCAAATTTTCCACACGCTCATCATCTTGAACTAACTTATTGAATGCTAATATCGACTTAGTTTGAGTGTCATTATCTTTGACAGGCTCAATTACTTTTCCGTCCCATAGAGTATTATCAGCAATTATCAAAGCTCCACTCCTTAAGTGAGGTACAATTAGGTTGTAATACTCTACATACTGCCTCTTATTAGCATCTATATACACGATATCAAACTGATGTTGTGATAAGAGTTGAGGTAAAAGTTCTATCGCATCGCCGATATGCAAATGAATACGATTTCCATAAGGGGCTTGTTCAATATACTTTCGTATAAAATCCTCCATCTCATCGTCACACTCAACTGTATGAACTTCGCCATCATCAGTCATTGCCTCAGCCATACAATGTGCCGCATAACCAGAATAGGTCCCAAGCTCTAAGACCTTTCGGGCATTCATCAATTGAACGAGTAGGCGAAGAAAATTTCCTTGCAAATGCCCTGATAGCATTCGAGGACGTACTAGTCTTAGATGAGCAGCACGCCCGAGAGTAGCTCTAAGCTCACTTTCGGGCGTGCTATGACTAAGGATATAATCTTCTAATTTAGAACTATCCAACATAAGCAATTAACGAAGCATATCTCTGTATTTACGATCCAACTCCTTCCTTACGTCTTCTGTTGGATTTAAATTCTCACTACTCTGAAGCTTCTCTAGCAGTTCTTTTTCTTCCTTACTTAGAGTACTTGGAGTATATACGTTCACATTGATAATCAAATCTCCCTTGTGATTATTGTAATTGACCTCTGGGAGTCCTTTCCCTCTTAAACGCAATATCTTCCCACTCTGAGTTCCCGGTTCTATTTTTACTTTGACACGCCCTGTTATAGTAGGGACTTCAACTTGAGCACCGAATACAGCTTGAGGATATGATATAAGTAGATTATAGATTACATCATTGCCATTACGGATGAGATTTGGATCTTCTTCCTCTTGAATAACGACAAGCAAATCCCCATTAACTCCTCCATTAGGAGCTGCATGCCCCTTTCCTTGAACGGTTAGTTGCATTCCTTCAGCGACACCGGCAGGAATACGAAAGCTGATAACTTCCTCGCCTTGTTCAACGCCCTTTCCATGGCAGTGACTACAAGGTTTAACGACTTGCTCTCCCGAACCATTACATGTAGGACAAACACCTTGTGTCTGCATTGCTCCAAAAATAGTTCGTTGCATTTGCATCACAACACCTTGACCGTGACAAGTTTTACATGTAATCTTACCATCACGCTCTGTCGTTTGTTCACCATTACAATGAGAACATTTTATTTGCTTCTTAACCTTGAGCTTCTTTTCAGTTCCTTGTTCGATTTCAGCCAATGTTAGTCGAACTCGAGCTCTCAAATCGCCTCCTCTTTGACGCTGTCTGCCTCCACTAAAACCTCCGAAGCCTCCAAAACCACCATCAAAGTGACCGCCAAAGATATCTCCGAAACGGCTGAATATATCATCCATACTCATACCTCCTCCGAAGCCTCCAAAACCACCAGAGCCAGATGCACCTCCTACTCCAGCATGACCAAACTGATCATAACGCTGACGCTTTTGCGGATCGCTAAGGACATCATATGCTTCTGCGATTTCTTTAAACTTTTCTTCAGCCTCTGCATCTCCAGGATTTTTATCTGGGTGATACTTAATGGCGAGTTTGCGATATGCTTTTTTCAGAGCATCTTCATTGGCACTCTTATCAACGCCAAGAACTTCGTAATAATCTCTTTTAGCCATAATCTTTTATTGTCCTACGACTACACTTGCATGACGGATTACCTTATCACCAAGTTTATAGCCCTTCTTCACACAATCAATAATACGACCTTTCAATTCTTCACTAGGAGCAGGAAAAGCTGCTATAGCTTCGTGCAACTCTTCATCGAACACAGCCTCAGTAGTTTCAACAGCTTCAACGCCCTGTTTCTTCAAGTAGTCTATGAACTTACTATAGATAAGCTTCATACCCTCTCTCAAAGCATCAATATCTTCAGCTTTATCCATATTAACAAGGGCTATATCCAAATCATCTATTACAGGCAAAAGCTCTTTAAGAACTTTCTCTCCCCCATTTTTAATAAGCTCACTCTTTTCCTTCAGAGTACGTTTGCGATAGTTATCATACTCTGCCATTAGACGCAAATGTGCATCTTTAAGTTGGGCTAACTCTTTGTCAGCTGTCATTTCAGGCTCTGACTGATTGTCAGTTGCCTCATTTAATTCTTCCTCATTAGACCCTACAGAGTCCACTACTTCCTTATCGAGATTAGATTGTTCTAGCTCTTGCTCCTGTAAATCTTTGATTTCTTCGCTCATAATCTTTACTATTAAATTTTGCTATCTATAAGTACAAATATAGTGCCA
>RBKG01000080.1 GCA_003640335.1 Porphyromonas sp. | reverse complement strand
AAAGTACTACGTACTTACAACTTTAAGTGCGCGCACTCACTGAAGTATTTACGCGCAAACACTTTGGTAAGTACACGTACTTATTTCGATGAGTACGTCGTACTCACGGCTATGATTCAACTTGAATAAATGAATCTGATACATTAAAGAAGTTTCCTACCTAAAGCAATTTATATCTACTCAAACTTTTATAAACTTGCTCCACCCTCAAGAAGAGCTAAACAATGCTATACGAGAAAAGCTGTATTTTCGCAAGTAGAAAAAAACTATATAAAGATTTACAATAAGAACTAGAAGAGTAATCTGCATAACATCTCTTCTATATCGTTTAACTATGGACCCAAGACTTTGTCTAATCGTTGATTTAGAGCAGCGAGGAAATAAACAAATGTTTATAACCGAACAAGTTGCATCTATATCAAGAGAAAATAATTATTGGCTTGTACGCTTTGTCAATTCCCCTCGTATATTTAAATATAACCTAGCTCGATTGCTTTATTTCACTCAAGCAGAAACGATTGAGTTAGGTGAAAAGGGGTTATATGTACACAAGAAGCGCACCGATGCGACAGAAATACTTCGCTTTTCAGATAATAGATATACATTTTATCGCATAACTTATCCCAATGGTTATGTCAGATACCTCGAACCTCAAGATATTTATATCACACGCACACCAATCAATAAGAATGGAGGGTCGGTATGGGATTATCTAAGAACGCTCGCTGATGAAACAGGACTACTTGTTGGCGAGGACAAAAACATACTCTCAAGACAATATAATCTGGTGGATTTGAAGCGTGATAATGTACCATTAGCCCAGTATATTGGGCACAAAAGGAAATTATCAAGCAATAAACTACCTAGTCAGGTGTACTATCCCTTTGGGTGCAATGCTAGCCAAAAGAAAGCAGTAGAGCGAGCTTTAACTAACCAAGTAAGCATTATACAAGGGCCTCCCGGAACAGGTAAGACACAGACTATCCTCAATATAGTTGCTAATCTGCTGATGCAACAGAAAACAATATTAGTCGTATCAAGCAATAATTCTGCAGTAGAGAATGTTGCCGAGAAATTACATCGTGAAGGCTTGGGTTTCCTTGTAGCCCAATTAGGTAATGCCGAAAATAAACAAGCATTTATCAAGCAACAGAGCGAGAACTATCCCGATATGTCCAGCTGGATTATTCAAGATATATCGACCATTAAGCACTTAGCACAACAATCTCTACAAACTGTATCTCATAGCTTTGACAAGCAAACAAAATTAGCAGAGTTGGACCTAGAGTATGAGGAGTTAAGCACGGAATATATTTATAATGAACAACTGAACAATCCTATTTTACCTGATATAGATTGGCTATATAACAAGCCATCTAAGCAGCTTATGCATCTACTCAATATCTGTCAAATGATGATGGAGAAGAGGATAAAACCTAGCTTTTGGTTTCGTATAAAGTGGGCTCTTCATCTTGGACGACGTGCATACTCATTGCTCGGAAATAAGATAGCTTTGGTTGTCTCTAGTCTAGAGCACGCTGTCTATAAAACTCGGTTAGATGAAATCAAGAAAGAACAAGAGGAAATAAAAGAACAACTTCAAACTATTGACCTTGAACAAAATATTAAAAATCTAACCTCGTCATCCTTGCAATTACTCAAGAATAAGATTGCCAAGGTTTATACTTCTAACTCAAGACCCAAATTCACGACTATCGATATAACCCTCCAGTCTGAGAGATTTTTAGAAGAATATCCTGTTGTTCTTAGTACAACTTATTCGGCTAAGAGTTGTATTAGTTCAGATATGATATTTGACTATGTTATCATGGACGAAGCTTCCCAAGTCGATATTAAAACAGGAGCATTAGCTCTCTCATGTGCTCAGAATATTGTCATCGTAGGAGACGATAAACAATTACCCAATGTTATTACGAGAGAGGAAAACATCGCTCTCATGGCACTCTTATCATCTTTCCAAATTGACGAGTGCTATAATGCTGCTACACATAGCTTCCTACTATCGTGTAGTAAGGTATTCGCGGAGGCTCCTACAACACTCTTACGAGAACACTATCGCTGTCACCCCAAGATTATCAGTTTCTGCAACAAAAGGTTCTACGAAGGAAATCTCCTAGCGATGACCACGGACCACGGAGAGCAAGATGTTCTTTGCGTCATTCGAACGGTTAAAGGCAATCATGCTAGAGGACATCTTAACCAAAGAGAAATAGATGTTATTGTTCAAGAGATTATGCCTGAGCTATCGAGCGAAGAAGCAAGTATCGGTATTATCACACCTTACAGAGAACAAGCTGAAGCGATTAATACACTATTAAAGAAAGATATAGCTAGCACAGTACACAAGTATCAGGGGAGAGAGTGTGACACCATCATTATGAGTATGGTCGATAATGCTCCAACACAATTCTCGGATAATATAAATCTCCTTAATGTAGCTATATCAAGAGCAAAAAGAAAGCTCTACATCGTAACATCTGGAAATGATATTCCAGATAATACAAACCTTGCTCAGCTAATATCCTATATACGCTACAACAACTTTGAGGTAAAAGGAAGTAAATTACGCTCTGTCTTTGACTTCCTATATAAGCAATACGCAGCAGAGCGTTTGGCTTATCAAGCAGAACATGAGGGTGGTGTATCGGAGCATCTTTCAGAGAACCTTGTTTACGATACTATTATCGAAGCGATAAACACATTGGAGCAAAGTAATTTATCTGTAGTTTGCCATTATCCCTTAGCTAAATTAATCATGGATTGGACTCTTCTTGATGAACAAGAACAAAGCTTTGCCCAAAGCCCTTTTGCTCATGTAGATTTTCTTATTTACAATACCTTATCTAAGAAACCTTTGCTTCCTATCGAAGTAGATGGCTGGTACTTCCACCAAGATAAGGTTGTGCAGAGAGAAAGAGATGCGCTGAAAGACAACATACTTGCTAAATATGACCTTACTCCTCATCGCATTTCCACCGTTGATATTGTTAATAAGGATACTATGATAAGGCTATTAGAGCAATTCTTAAATGAGGGGCTGTGAGTAATTTTATCCCTTAAGTTTGGGTAAGTAGGGGAGCATGCAGATAGGATGCTCATATTGAGACC
>RBKG01000246.1 GCA_003640335.1 Porphyromonas sp. | reverse complement strand
CGTAAATCAGATAGAATATCAATAGGTTTTATCTCCCATCCCCCTATACTATTAGGCAGATAGTACATGCAGACCAATACCAGCAATGTGCATACCAATAAGGCCCACATACGAAACATATTATTTTTTTCTTTCATCTTATGCTTTTATTAAATGCATCTCACAAGCAGCACAATCAAAGACTAAACGGATTTTATTATCACCTTGTATCAAATACAAAGGTTCCGCATAAGGCATAGTTCCCTTATTCTCCCTAGTACAATAACCTAGCTCGTGCTTGATACAATGCTTTGTACACATTAAAAGAGCCGAATTATCTTCTTGCAACTCATAAGCTGGACTAGGCGCAGCATAACCCATAGCTTGATAATGCGCCTTCGCCAATTTATTTGAGATGTTAGCACGATAATCAGCTACAAACTTTTTCCGTTTAGGCAAAATTGCCCTATTTAAAGTTTTCATCTTGGGCGTCAAGATACTCCTATCAGGCTTGGCTTCCGATACACATCTATCAATTAGAGCACTTACTGCATCTCGCCTTAATTGCCCCAAAATAGAAAGTGGTATAAAGTATTCTGTGCCATCGTCCGAAAGCTGCACGTCTAAAGCCTCAAAAGGAGTATCTCCCATCTTACTTAGTTCAGACAACAAACGCTCTCTATCAAAACGTTTTGCAGGCTCTAAGATTATATCTAGAACTTGATTTACTTGAATAGTGGGACAATCTAGGCGGGCAAGAGATAACTTCAAAGCAGATGACTCTATTTCCAGATGAATAGATATAGGGAGTTTGCGTTGTGCTGTCTTCCCAGACAGAGTTCGCTCCCACGCTTGGTCATAATTTCGGAAAATCTTTGAACCTTGTGGGATTTGCAACGGACGAGCAGGAATAACTTGACCGTCCCCTAAACTCTTATTGATGTTAATTCCTCCAGAGTTTCCTTCCGGAGTGATGAATAACAATCCATCTCCATTAGATAGCTCTAGAGATGTTTTAATATTCCAACTCTTGGAATTGCTCTTCCCGAGTACACCAAGATATTCTCCTTGACTTTTAGGAGAGTGCACATTCACAACATGAGCCTTTGGCTTCTCTGGCGTAGGCAAGTGAAATTGATAATCAGTAAAGCCTCTATTAAAACTTTTACTCGGGTTAGGACTAAAACTTATAGTCGTTGTACCACAAGAAGCCCTTTCATATTTATCAGGATACTTACTTATGACTTCGTCTATACATTGACGGTAAAATGCTGTTATGTTCTTAACGTAACTTACACTTTTTAGCCTACCCTCGATTTTGAAAGAAGAGGCTCCTGCTTCGAGTAACTCCTCAATCAGGTTACTCCTATTTAAGTCTTTAGGAGATAGTAAATGCTCCTGCTCTCTAATTAGTTTACCTCTACTATCTCTCAAATCATAGGACATACGACACTGTTGAGAGCATTCACCCCTATTAGCTGAACGCTTTGTAAAGGCTTGAGAGATATAGCAACGCCCACTATAACTAACACAAAGAGCTCCATGTATAAAGACTTCTAGGGGCTTAGTTGTCACAGCCTTTATTTGACGTATTTGCTCTACATTAAGCTCTCTAGCTAGAACAATTTGCTCAAAACCCAGAGCTTCTAACAGCTGTGCATCTTCAGGATTAACCGTATCACACTGAGTAGAACTATGTAATGGTATCGGAGGTAAATCCATCATCGTGATACCCATATCCTGGATAATGATAGCATCCGCTCCAGCATGATAAATATCCCAAATAAGAGACTGAACCTCTTCTAATTCGTCATCATAGATAATCGTATTCAATGTCACATAAACACGCACATTATAAAAATGAGCCTCACGACAAAGAATTGATAAATCTTCAAGGCTTACTCCAGCCGCTGCCCTTGCTCCGAAACGGGGCGCACCTATGTATATAGCATCGGCTCCGTGCAGCAAAGCCGCACGAGCCGTTTCAATATCCTTAGCAGGAGCAAGGAGTTCTATTCTTCGCTTCTGTATCAAGTAAAATAATTAAAGTTTAGTACCATAAGCAAGGTCGCCTGCGTCACCAAGACCTGGTACGATATATGCCATCTCATTAAGAGTTGGGTCTATAGCTGCCACCCAAAGATGGATATTGCTTTCAGGGAATTGTTTCTGCAAATAATCCACAGCTTCTTGACTAGCAATAATTGAGACTAAATGGATTTCTTTAGGTGTTCCTTTCGTAAGAAGTGCTCGATAAGCTAGTTCCATAGAACTACCAGTAGCCAACATTGGGTCTACCAAAATCAGAGTCTTATCATCTAGGCTAGGAGAAGCTATGTATTCGATGAAAATATCAAAGTTTAAGCGGTCTTTATGTTTACGATAAGCTGAAACAAAAGCATTTTCAGCTCCATCAAAATAGTTTAGAAAACCTTGATGGAAAGAAAGACCTGCACGCAAAATTGTACCTAAAACAACTTTATCACTGATATGAGCGCACTCTGCTACTCCTAATGGAGTTTGAACCGAATGCATTTCATACGATAATTCTTTACTGATTTCATAAGCCATCACTTCACCCACACGCTCAATATTGCGACGAAAGCGAAGGGCATCTTTCTGAATGTTAACATCTCTCATTTCGCTAACAAAACGACTTAGCAAAGAGTGATCGCTAATTAAATGTCTAATATCCATGATTGTTAAGTATTATTTTATTGTTTAGGTAATTCTAATGTCAGCGGTACTTCATACCCTTGAATAAGCATCATCATCTGTTCGCTTGTAAGAAGGTCCAAAGATGTAGGGTCTATATCATCAAAAGGCATCTCTCCTTCCCTCTCCTTCGGGAACTAACTGTATGATACCATTCAAAAAAATGATACCTTCTTGTTCCTCTGTAAATGTAGTAAGACTTACGATTCTTCCCTCCTCTACCTCCAATAGAGGATACATAGTAATCGACGAACCTAACTTGAGATAGTGGGCTGCATACCTTTGTCTCATACCACTGCTTACATCTCTATAACTTCTTGAGTATCTGCTGTGGTTGGCGCAGGAATGCTATCAGTACTACTTTGAGATGAAGGAACACCGTTAGATTCATCTACAGATGGATAGCGACGTAACCTTAAACTATCCAAGAAGATAAACCTCTT
>RBKG01000053.1 GCA_003640335.1 Porphyromonas sp. | reverse complement strand
GACACCCTTACTCGCCCAGAAGCAAAGAATCTCATACATACGGTGCCATGTATTGGGGATAGGCTCAAATGATGTATGCCCACCCAAATAATCTACACCATAGTTGAGTTTTACGGTCTCATACCAGTCATTCCTGCTAGGATAAGCACTAAAGCAATCATTCCCCGTAGCTCTAGCTGGATACTCTTCATAGCTTTTGACTTCTGTGGGAAGATGTAGGCTTTCATTGGGGAAATAATAGAAATTGTTTTGAGCCGAGAAGGCTTCTTGTTTATTGTCTGCCTGTCCAAGGTCTTGCACGCCTTTGGGTGCTGCATCGGAAGCATACGTTCGGGCTACGTGATTAGGCACAAAGTCAATGATTAACTTAAGTCCAGCCTTATGAACACGCTCTATCAGACGATGAAATTCGTCCATGCGCTCCTCTACGACATCAGCGAGTTCGGGGCTAACATCATAGTAATCTTTAATTGCATAGGGTGAGCCAGCTACACCTTTTACTATTTCACTAGGGTCAGCCTCTATACCCTTATAGGCTGTAGCGGTAGCATGCTCAATAACACCGATGAGCCATAGATGAGTACAGCCTAAAGACTTAACGTAAGACAAAGCCTCCTCTGTCCACGAAGAGAATTTGCCCGAACCATTTTCCTCTAGCGTTCCATTAGGGGTACAACCTCCCTCAGTATTCCCCCATAGACGAGGCAGAACAGAATAAATAACAATCCTTGCTCGCTCCATAATCGACAGTAAATCCTTTATTTTCGTGCTAATACACGAGCGGCATCAGCTGCAAAGTAAGTCAAGATAAGCTTAGCTCCTGCTCGGCGGATAGCGAGTAAGCTCTCCATCATGATACGCTCCTCGTCAATCCAGCCCTGCAGGCTTGCAGCCTTAATCATAGCATACTCTCCACTCACTTGGTAGGCTGCAAGGGGAATATCATAGCGTAAGCTAGCTTCTTTCAAAACATCTAGATAAGCGAGCGCAGGCTTAACCATAATGATATCTGCCCCCTCCTCTATATCGCTCTCTATCTCTCTCAATGCTTCTGCACCATTAGCAGGGTCCATTTGGTAAGCTCTGCGGTCGCCAAAGCTAGGTGCGCTATCGGCAGCATCTCTGAATGGGCCATAAAAAGCCGAACTGAACTTAGCCGCATAACTCATAATAGGTAGCTGTGTAAAACCAGCATCATCAAGAGCCCGACGCATAGCCGATATGCGACCATCCATCATATCGCTAGGGGCAACCATGTCTACTCCTGCACGAGCAAAAGACAAGGCCTGCATAGAGAGATAGTGCAAGGTCTCATCATTCAAAACCTCATGATGATGAATGATACCACAATGACCATGGTCTGTATATTCGCACATACAGATATCTGCAATAACGACAAAGTCAGGAAGAACTTGCTTAATCGCTCTGACAGCCTGCTGTACAATCCCGTCATCGCTATAGCCTTCACTGCCGGTAGCATCCTTATGCTCTGGAATACCAAAAAGAATAACACCGCCTACTCCTAGAGACTCTAGTTCCTTACAATGCTCAACAAGGAGGTCCACACTATAGCGATATTGACCTGGCATTGAGCTAATCTCTTCCTTTATCCCCGAACCATGTACGACGAAAAGAGGAGCGATAAAATTAGAAGCTTGTAAATAAGTCTCACGTACGAGTTCGCGCAACTGTGGAGTACGGCGCATTCTGCGTAATCTATTTGTTGGATACATATTCTTTTTTCTATTTTGGTTTGTAGAGCAAAGATACTGAATTATACTGCAACCGTAGCCGTAAGTACATCTATATGCTTAGCTCCAGACTGCTCCAAAAGGCTAAGCACAGCGCAGAGTGTGGCTCCCGTAGTCAGCACATCATCAACGACAAGAATATGTCGTTTTGATAAGTCTACATGCTTACGAGGATTGCAATAAAAATGCCCCAAAGCATTCTGCTGTCTGCCCCAACGCCCAAGTAAGGTTTGGCTCTTTGCTCGCTCATCACGCAGAATATATTGGTCTGACACCTCTACTTCTCCTAAGGCTTTAGCAATATACTGAGCAAAGATAAGAGCTTGATTATACCCTCTATCTAATATATGTTGATAAGTAGTTGGCACTACAATAATCAAATCATAGCCCCCTTCAAATAAAGGCAAAGTAAGCACGGCACGTCGAGCCATCATTCGAGCGAAGGAGGCATAAGCGTGATACTTGTAAGCGTGTATAGCCTCTTGGATTGTTTGCTCTTTGCTGTACACATATATACTATAGAGGTTGCGGAATGCAGGTACACTCCACAACCTCTCTTCGGCATGCCATCTTTCAGACCTATAAGGGACTAGTTTACTAGCACAGAAGACACAGACTCCTTGCTCAGAGGAGGTCAAGCGTCTGTGACAACTGGCACACATAGGCGGATAGACTACATCTAGAATAGTCCTAAAAGCAGTGTCTATACATCTTAATAAGGATTTTAGGCCCCCATACATAGGTCTAAGAATGGACTATCTTACATTGGACTATGCTTATCAATTTGCAGAAAGCAAGAGACTTATTGAATCTCCAATATCTACAAACTAAGAAGCCCAATCTCAAGGATTTATAGCTCCTGCATATCCAGCACAAAACGATACTTCACATCACCTCGCTGAAGTCGCTCCATAGCCTCATTAGCTTTTTGTGCGGGCAACACTTCCACATCAGCGACAATCCCATGCTCATAACAGAACTGTAACATCTCTTCTGTCTCAGCTATTCCACCTATGTTAGAGCCCGATAAGCTTTTACGCCCATGAACAACCGCCCTAGCATGAATTTGTAGCGGTTCGGCAGGAAGACCAACGAGGACTATACTTCCATCTTTGCGCAGCAATCTCATATAGCGATTGATATCATGCTCACCCGAAGCTGTGTCTATAATAATATCCAACTTAGGGCAGGCTTTTAGTTGTGCCATATCTGAGGTTAGCACGGCATAATCAGCCCCTAGCCTTTTGGCATCTTCTGCCTTAGAGGCTGTCGAGGTGAGCACAACAACCTCTGCACCCATAGCCTTAGCGATACGAATAGCGACATGACCAAGTCCTCCGATGCCCAACACACCTACACGCTTACCCGGTCCAGCCTGCCAATGCTTAAGAGGTGAATATAC
>RBKG01000132.1 GCA_003640335.1 Porphyromonas sp. | reverse complement strand
ACTCCTATGGAGGGCATCAATGTAGATAAATATGATGAGATATTAGGGCGAGAGAAGTATCGTCCGGTCTTAGCTGTCCTTGTTGGTCGTCATGCTGAAGATGATTTTAATCATCCAAGTAGAAAAAGTAAGCAAAGAAGGAATGATGTAATTCTTTGATAATCAGTTTTTAATGTGTTTTGATTCTTGTTTCGGAAAATAAAAATATATAGTAGATTAAACTTTTTATAGTTTCGGTACTCTAAGATATAGTGCGAGACACGATGAATTAACTCAATGATTGTATGTGGAAGAGGATGGGCTACGGCTCAGCCTCTTTTTTATATTTAAGTATTTTCTAGTTTTATTGAGCCTGTCCTATGGGGTATTGTAACTATTCTTCAATCTGGTTTTATTTTCCTTGTTGTCCCTGTTTTGAGGCGTTCAAACTTTGAGTTAAATGTATTTATATGTTGTGTTTTGGCCCTTTTTAAACCAAGATAAGAGAGAAAGGTTATTCTGTCCACAAACTTTTATTATCTTTGCCTCTATAACAATTAAATAAATAACACTTGGATACAATGGACAAGCCCTACGTTATAGGCGTAGACCTAGGGGGGACTAACACCGTTTTTGGTATTGTAGATGCCCGTGGTAATGTGGTTGTGAATGCTTCTATTAAGACGGCTGTACACAACGAGATTGAACTTTATCTTGATGACCTCGTAGTAGGTTTGAACATGCTTATTGAGCAAGTTGGTGGTAAGGATAAAATCCGTGGTATTGGAGTTGGAGCTCCTAATGGTAATTATTTTAATGGTTCTATTGAGTTTGCTCCTAACCTCCCTTGGAAGGGCAAAATACCTCTCGCTCAAATGCTTCAAGAGCGTATTGGTATTCCAGTAGCACTTACTAATGACGCAAATGCGGCTGCTATTGGGGAAATGACCTATGGTGCTGCTCGAGGAATGAAGGACTTCATCGTTATAACACTTGGTACTGGTGTTGGTAGCGGTATTGTAGTCGGTGGTCAGCTTGTTTATGGTCATGATGGTTTCGCAGGAGAGCTTGGTCACATGATTGTACGTCGTAATGGTCGTATGTGTGGCTGTGGTCGCCAAGGCTGTCTAGAAACTTATACATCTGCTACAGGTGTAGCTCGTACTGCTCGTGAGTATCTGAGCATTCGTTCGGATGAGAGCTTATTACGTTCTGTAGATGTTGAGTCGATCACAAGTAAGGATGTTTATGATGCAGCTATGCAGGGCGATGCTCTTGCTCTAGAAATCTTTGAAGCAACGGGAGCTATCTTGGGTGAATCATTCGCTGACTTTGTTACTTTCTCTAGCCCTGAAGCAATCATTCTCTTCGGTGGTCTAACTAAGAGTGGTGACCTATTGATGAATCCAATTAAGCATCACATGGAAAAGAACCTTCTTCCTATCTATAAGGGTAAGACTAAGCTTCTTTTCTCTCAGCTAAAGGAAAGCGATGCTGCAGTACTAGGAGCAAGTGCTCTTGGTTGGGAAGCTCGCTAATCAATAGCTTAAGATAGATAATTATCACCCCTAAAAGTCTTTATGACTTTTAGGGGTGATTTCTTTTGTGATAAGTTAGCTTTAGTATATGCAATAATATATAAAATAATCAATCGTTCCTATGAAACAATAATCAGAAAATAAGCGTTATAAATACGATATTAGAATTATAACTGTTCTGGTTTCGGACAAAACTACAATAATATTATAAGTTAAAGAGAATAAGATTATGAAGAGAATCATTGTAGCTTTAGCCCTTATGTTGGGTCTAGGCACTGTAGCAGTAGCTCAGAAAACAACACCAGTAAAGACTGAAAAGTCTTGCGATAAGAAAGATAAGAAGTCTTGCGACAAGAAGGACGGATGCTGTGCTTCAAAGGCTGAAGGTAAGTCATCTTGTAAGTCAGAGATGAAGAGCAGTAACTCTTCTTGTGGTACATCAGATGATTGCTGTTCTGCTACGAAGAAGTCAAAGAAGAAGAGCAAGAAAAGTAAGAAGGCTAGTGAACCTGCATGCGGAACTTCTCGTTATGGAGAGAGTCAATGCGATGGCTATTAGGTCATAAGTAATAGAAATAAATAAATATTGATTGTAGTTTTAATGTAAATGGGTTGCCACAGATAATGTGGCAGCCCATTTTGTTCTATTCTTGCTGAAGGATAAATAAGCTGAGCCTATTGTCCTCTAAAATGCAAATCCTTATTACTCGGGTCCTAGAACTTGGCGATATTTTCTTGAGGATAAAAAAAATAGCATTAGATTTTATTTATGATAGATAAGGGCATAGATCAATATAATATCTGCAATTTTGAGTCGTTAGGTAGTAGTTTCTATGAAAGAATAGACTCCTTCTATGCAACAATAATAGGAGATAGAGAGTTATGAGCGTGGTATTCAGATGATGATTTGTCTGAGTAGTACGATTAAACTATAATAACATTTAAAGGAAATATAATCATGAAGAAAATCATTGTAGCACTAGCCCTTATGTTGGGTCTAGGCACTGTAGCTGTAGCTCAAGAAACAACACAACAACCAAAAACGGAAAAGTCTTGCTGTAAGAAGGATAAGAAGTCTTGCAAGAAGATGGAAAAGAAATGTACATGCAAGACTGATGGCAAGTGTACATGTAAGACTGAAAGCAATCCTACGTGTGCATGTAAGGCGGATATGAAGGCTGAAAAGAAGTCTTGCGATGCTAAGGGTAGCTCATGCAAGTCTGAGATGAAGAGTGATAAGATGAATTCATGTCAGGGATGTGGTATGTCTCACGAAAAATGTACATGTAAGTAAGAAACAGGAATAAATAATAACACGCTATTATAGTTTAATGATAAAATGGCTGTCGCAAATATTGCGACAGCCATTTTTATTTGTTCCTATTGGATCCGATGAGGCTATAAAGCTCCGCCGTTCTTACTCTTCTCTGACTCTAATAGCTTTGTGATATCTTCCTCGCCGTGAAGTGAGCGAGCGATAATCTTTCCTTGAGGGTCAATGAGCATAATATGAGGAATGCCTGTAATGCCATAGAGGTCAGTCGCCTTAGGACTAAAGATTTGGGACCATGGTAAGGTCAGGCTTTCGACAGCTTTTAAGTGGTCTGCCCATTGGTCCCATACTGCAATACCTACGATTTCTAACC
>RBKG01000074.1 GCA_003640335.1 Porphyromonas sp. | reverse complement strand
ACTTCTCTCATTCTAGTATTGTGTACAACAAGCCTTTACGGGCACGCTCAGAAGAGGGATAGCATCGCAGTATCTAGTGACTCCATACACCGCATTGATGAAGTCGTGGTATCGGCTAAACAAATGCTCGGTAGTAAGTTTGAGGCTAGCAACCGCACAGGTTCGGCCTACTACGTATCCCCCAAAGAAATTGCCAAGCTAGGCTATACGGACATCTCGCGTATGCTTAGAGCTGTACCGGGGGTTAATATCTACGAAGAAGACGGCTTCGGCTTAAGACCAAATATTAGCTTACGAGGAACGAAGGCTGAGCGAAGTGAACGTATCTCACTTATGGAGGACGGCATTCTAGCCGCTCCTGCTCCCTATGCCGCTCCTGCTGCTTACTACTTCCCCAATGCCGCACGTATGCATGCTATCGAAGTTCTCAAGGGTAGTAGTCAGGTTCAGTACGGACCATTCACTACGGGGGGAGCTGTGAATATGGTTTCTACGCCTATCCCTAATCGTTTTACGGCAGGCCTGCGTACCTCCTTCGGTAGTTATAATACATTCAATGCTTATACCTACCTAGGCAATGACACAAAACATCTAGGCTACGTAGTAGAATATCTTCGCTACCAATCTAAAGGATTTAGACGAGATGAACCCGATGAACGTACGGGCTTCTACCGCAATGATATAGTAGGAAAACTCCGCTGGCATACAAGTGATGAGGCTAGCACCTCACAAGCCTTAGAGCTTAAGCTGGGTTTTGCCAATGAGCATTCAGATGAAACTTACGTTGGGCTTAGCGAAGCGGACTTCGCTACAAGACCCTACTACAGATATAGAGGGGCGCAAATGGACGAGATGCGCACGAAGCACTTCCAGAGCGCACTGACTCACTACATCAGCTTTAATAATAAGCTTAAAATCACAACTAGTCTTTACTACAATTACTTTTGGCGTAACTGGTATAAGCTTAGCGACATCAGTGTAGGCTTTCACAAGGGAGAGAAGCGCAGTATAGAGACGGTACTTGAGGATACAGAAATCAATGCCCCATACTTCGATATTCTTACAGGAGCTAAGGACGCTGATGGCGAAGCTCTTATTGTCAGAGCCAATCAGCGTAGCTATCACTCTCGAGGCATACAAACGAAGGCAGAGTATAAACTCTCTCTTGGTTCTAGTTATCTAGGGCTTGAGCTTGGAGCTCGCTATCATGCCGATAGCGAAGACCGCTTCCAGCATGATGACAGCTACTCCATGCACTCAGGGCGCATGACGCTCTACCGTGCTGGCTGGGGTGGCGATCAGAGTAACCGCATCACAGCCGCTCACGCCTTCGCCTCTTACCTACTAGCTAAGTGGTCTTTCTCTAAGCTAACCCTTACAGCAGGTCTTCGTCTTGAAGATGTCGAAATCATCAAGCGCGACTATACGACTAAAGACCCTAGGCGCACAGGTCATCTGCGCATAGATGGAGACAATCATGCGACAGAACTTCTGCCTAGCTTCGGTATTAACTACAAGATACTTAAGCCCCTTTCCATTTTTGCAGGTATTCACGAAGGTTTTGCTCCTCCTAGTGTAGCCAAGTATTACAGACAGAAGCCTGAGAAGAGCATCAACCTAGAGAGCGGTCTGCGTCTGAACCTAGGTACCTTACGCATGGAAGCTATCGGCTACTACAATGACTACTCCAACATGCTCGGTAGTGACCTCGCTGCCGCTGGTGGACAAGGTACACTAGACCAGTTTACAGTAGGAGCTGCCACGGTTAAGGGCTTTGAGTTCCTAGCCTCTTGGCAACCTTTACCTAGAGCATGGCGCGTACAGCTTCCACTGCAACTAAGCTATACCTATACGGACACCAAGATGAAGAATGAATTCTATTCTGCGGCTTGGGGCGAAGTCTTCGCAGGCGATGAGCTTCCTTACATTTACAAGCATGCACTCAATGCACAGATAGGTTTAGAGTGGAAAAAGCTTGAGCTCAACTTCACTATGCGTTACAATGGCGATATGCGTACAATCCCTGGGCAAGGACTTATGGCTGAGGCTCACAAGGTACCAGCACACATGATTATGGACGCATCTGTACGCTACCGCCTGAATAATAAGGTAACATTCACGGCTAACGCCATCAACCTAGCCAACAAGGCTTATCTCACTTCTCGACACCCCTCTGGCGTACGTGCAGGACACCCATTTGGACTTTATGGAGGCGTACGCATCACACTCTAGAGACATATAATTCATGAATAGATATTTACACAGACTTACACTCGTTGTAGGTTTAGAGCGTAGCCTTATGCTCGGAGCGACAGCGACACTTATGCTCCCTGCCCCCACGCTACTAGCACAGAGCAAACACACGGTCAGCGGTACTGTACGCAGTAGCAACGGAGAGTCGCTCATCGGCGTCAGCATACGCCTCTTGGGTAGCTCACGAGGAACGATTACAGACGTTCAAGGACGCTTCACGCTGCAAGCAGAGCTAGGCGACTCTATACAGCTTAGTAGCGTAGGCATGCAAACGCTCAAGATGCGTATAAGCAAACCTCAGATGTCAATTACCATGCGTGAAGACAGACGTCAGATTGATGAGGTTGTAGTTACAGGTTATCAGAAGATTAAGAGCCGTGTCTACACGGGTGCAGCTACATCCGTGAAGATGAAGCAAATACACCTTGAAGGGGTGCAAGACATCTCACGCATGCTTGAAGGGCGTGTGCCGGGTCTTTCTATTCAAAATATCTCAGGTACATTCGGAGCTGCACCTCGTATCAATATTCGTGGTGGGGCATCTATCCTAGGAAATGTGCAACCTCTGTGGGTTATTGATGGTGCGGTATATGAAGATTTAGTACACCTTAGCCTAGACCAATTAGCTTCGGGCGATGCCGCCACACTTATTAGCTCGGCTGTGGCTGGGCTGAATGCAGCCGACATCGAAGATATCCAAGTGCTTAAAGATGCCTCTGCGACATCTATCTATGGTGCAAGAGCTCTAAATGGTGTAATCGTGGTAACGACCAAGTCGGGTCGTCGTGAGTCGCCCCTCAAGGTTAGTTATTCCACAGAGAATACCATGCGCTTGCGACCAAGCTACAGTGAGTATGACCTACTCAATTCGCAAGAAACTATGGGTCTCTACCAAGAGATGATGGATAAGGGCTACTTCAATATGGCTAACACATTCTACGGACGCCGTAGCGGTGTGTACTATTTGATGAATAAGGCTCTTAGCTCATACAATGAAAACACCAATAGCTACCTATTAGAAAATACTGAGGCAGCACGTAGGTCATTCCTTGAGCAACACGAACGCGCCAATACAGACTGGTTTAAGGAGCTATTTAGGCTCAACCCGACGACCAGCCACGCCATTAGCTTTACCGCTGGGGGCAAGAACTCAGCGACCTATGCGTCTGTAGGCTTCTACCATGATGGCGGATGGACTATCGCTGATAAGGTACAACGTATCACAGCCAATCTCAAGAATACATTTTATATCGGGGATAAGTTTCAAGTAACGCTTTCGGGACAAGGTAATATCCGCCAGCAAAAGGCTCCCGGCACATTGCCACAGCGCAAGAACACTAGTCTTGGCGTTTTCGAGCGTGACTTTGATATTAACCCATTCAACTACGCTCTAGGGACAAGTCGTACCCTATTGCCTCATGAGTACTACCGCAACAACTGGGCACCCTTTAATATTCATAACGAGTATGCGTCCAACAAAATGGACATCAATGTCCTTGACTTCAAGGCGCAAATAGAAGCAAGCTACAAAATCAATCCTTCGCTAGAGGCTCGTGCGCTCTTCTCTACTCGTCATGCAAGTACTGCTACTCGTCACGAGATTAGCGACCAGTCTAATCAAATCCTCGCTTATAGAGGCATGGAAACAAGTGATGTAGCACGTACGAACACTTACCTATACACCGACCCCGAGCGCACAGAGGAAACTCCTCAGAGTCCACTACCTCACGGAGGTATCCTAAATAAGAATGAAACGAGCCTAAGTAGCTATCTTATGCGTCTTGCCCTTGACTATGACCATCAATGGGGAGAGCATAATCTTAAGGCTTTCGGATTTACTGAACTTCGTTCGGCTAACAGAAGCGAAACGCCTTTTACGGGCTACGGCATTCAGTACGATAGAGGTAGACAAGTTTATACCAATCCGATTATCTTCTCTAAGATTCTTGGTGAAGGCTCACAGTATTTCTCAGATACCCACCGCTACGACAGAGGACTTACATTCTCGGGCAGTGCTACCTATGGTTATGCAGGCAAATATATTGCCAATGCACTGATTAACATAGAAGGCTCAAATGCTTCGGGTAAAAACTCTAATGCACAATGGCTTCCTACATGGAATGTCGGAGCTAAGTGGAATGTTGATAAAGAAACCTTCTTTAAGCGTTCGGACCTACTTACAGCTCTTGCCCTTCGTATGAGCTATGGGCTTACAGCCAAGATGAACGAAGAAGCAGTTAATGCTAATTCGGTTTATCAAGGTTTGCAAACAAGCCCTCGTATATACGCAGACCGTGAGCATGCTATACACATACAGCATCTAGAGAATAGAGACCTTACTTGGGAGAAGATGTACGAGCTCAACTTCGGGATTGAAGCCTCATTCTTTAATGACCGAGTGCGTACAACGCTTGACCTATACCAACGTAATGCCTTTGACCTGATTGACCTTGTGCGCACCTCTGGTATCGGCGGACAATACTACAAGTATGCCAACTTCGGGGATATGCGTACACAAGGGCTTGAGCTTTCGCTTAGTAGCGAAAATATAAGAGGAGAGTTCTCTTGGAACAGCACTTTCACGCTCAGCCTTATGAACCAAAAGATTACTCGCCTACTCAATACCCCCAATGCACTAGACCTTGTATCGGGTAGAGGTAGAGGTAATCTCGTGGGTTATCCTAAGGGTTCTCTCTTCTCTTATAACTTCCAAGGTCTTAGCCCTTATGGTCTTCCTAGTTTCGACTTTGGGCTCTACCCTATCAACAGAGGGGAAGACGCTCAAATATACGGAGCTGACTTCGGCGATACCCAGTACACGAAGTCTTATCTCCTGTATCATGGCCCTATCGAACCACAAGTCATTGGAGGTTTATCAAATACTTTCAGTTACAAAGGCTGGGAGCTCTCTCTCTTCCTTACAGCTCAAGCAGGTAATAAGATTCGTCTTAATCCGACCTTTGACCCCACGTTTGGCGACCTGAATGTATTCTCTGGTATGTGGAGAGACAGATGGCTAAACCCTGGTGATGAGCAGAGGACGGATGTGCCTACTATCCCATCAGCAGACCTATCAAATGCCATCGGTAAGGAGAATATAGAGCGTGCTTACAGCACTTACAACTATTCTCAGCAGATGATTGCTGATGGTAGCTTCATTCGCCTGAAGCATGTATCTCTGTCTTATAACCTACCTAAGGATTGGCTTAAGCAGATGCACATCGCATCGGCAAAACTTCAAGTAAGTATGACTAATCCATTCTTACTCTACTCAGACAAACGCCTACATGGTCAAGACCCTGAGTACTATCGTTCAGGAGGGGTATCATTGCCAACGCCTCGCCAGTGTACCTTCACCCTACAATTAGGATTCTAAGACTTCACCATGATGAAAAGAATTATTCCTATCATATCCTTTGCTTGTGCCTTATGCCTACTCCCCTCTTGTCAGACCTTTCTAGACAAGAGCCCCAATACTGCGCTAGACATAAATATTGACAGCGAAGACAAAATAGCCGAACTACTTACGGGTTCTTACCCTACTGCTAGTTATATTCCATTCCTTGAGCCTCGCACAGACAATGTGGAGGAGCGTGTCGGTGGTGTGCAGTCTCGCCTTGGTGAGACGATGTACTTCTGGGAAGATTACGACTCCGAAGATATTGATGCTCCTCAAAACTATTGGAACGAATGTTATCGAGGCATCGCAGGAGCGAACAAGGCTCTTGAACTTCTGAGCACATTCCCAACTAAGACAGAGCGCATCAAAGCACTCTATGGAGAAGCTTTCATGCTGAGAGCTTACTTGCATTTCATGCTTGTGAATATATGGTCCGACCCCTATGGGCGCAGCGAAGATAGTCCGGGCATTCCCTACTTAACGAAGCCTGAAAAGAATGCCTTCGTCAAGTATCCAAGAGAGACGGTAGCGAAGACTTACGAGAAAATTGAGCAGGACCTCAAGCTAGGTCTTAGCCTCATCAACGACCACTACTATAAGCAGAGCAAGTACCACTTCAATAAGCGTGCGGCTTATGCTTTCGCTTCACGCGTCTATCTGATGATGGGTAAGTGGGACGAAGTTATCGCTTGTGCAGATTATGCCTTAGGTGCTGATGCTGGTACAGACTTGCGCCCTTGGATTAAGCTACAAGATGAGCTATCAGGGAAAAGAGAACAGCTCGCTCAGAGCTACACCGCACCCAATAATCCGTCAAACTTACTCATTGCCTCTACTGAGTCAAGGCTAGCTAGACTGATTGCTCAAGACCGCTACGGAGCCACGACTCAGGTAGTGGAAAAGATATTCAAGCGCAAAACAATCAAAGATGACGACCAGTCTGGAGATGCTACACTGATTTATCCATTTGTGTATGCGCCAGCACCACTGCGCAATACCCGCTATCTCGTTAAGTTTGATGAGCGTCCTACACTTAGAGAAACATCAGAAACGCATCCTCGTGGCCTGATTGTACCTAATGTACTCTTATCCGTGGACGAAGTGCTCCTCAACAGAATGGAAGCCTATACGATGCTTAGCCGTTATGATAAGGCTATTGCAGACCTCAAGGTCTACACCATGAAGAAACTTGGTTACGAGCCTAGAGTACTCAAGGATAGATATACCCAAGGCTCCACAAGCGACTACTCAGTCTATGCGCCATTCTATGGACTCTCCGTGCGTCAGTTACCTATGATTAAAACAATCCTCCACTTCCGTCAAATGGAATTCTTTGAGGAAGGCTTGCGCTGGTTCGATATACGCCGTTTTAATCTTGAGATTACACGCTCTTCACGCAATTCATTCTATCGTCCACTGAAGCAAAATGACCCTCGACAGAACTTACAAATACCTGTAGAGGCCATATCATCAGGACTAGAAGCAAACCCTCGTGAGGGTAATAATCACCTTATACGTCACTAAAGAAGCATCATACAATGAAATATAAACTATATCTATTGGGCTTACTTAGTCTGATGACTGCATGTAAGCACCATGAGATACAACCAGAGAGCGTACTGCCTGCCCCAGCAGTACAGACCGAACTTGACACGTGGCTTGAAGAGCATATCTCTCGCCCCTATCAAGCTGAGGTTATTTATCGTTGGGATAAGAACAATGCTTCTCAAGCTAGTTTCATTTATCCACCACAGACAGCTAAAGTGCGTCCTGTCATGGAAGCTCTAGAGGCTACCGTACTTAAGATGTATAAGGATAAGGCCTTCTTTCCTTCAAAAGACTTTATGCCTAATGCTCCCTTACTACGTATATACCTGTATGGAGGAGGAAACATCGACCAACAAGGAGTAGACCTTCCTTTTGACCGTGTCTCTCCTGCGACCGAACTCAAGATATACAACGTTGATAAATTTAATCCTCAAGACCCCGATGAGGTGTATAGGCTTGTGCGCTCTGCCCAACATCAGATTGCGAAGCACCTAATGGATATACACCCCTACGACCATAATAAGTTTATCAAAATCTCCCAGAACAAGTACATCAATAGTACTGAGGATATTGCAGATGCGTTCAAGAGCTACACGAATAGTAGAGAGTCTCTAAAAGAAGCTATTGGACTCAATCGCTACGCATGGTCTCGAGGCTTTTACTCTATACTAGGGCTACTCTCACCTAAGGAAGACTTAGCTGAGATGTATAGCGTAACGCTAACATCTACTCCGTCTGAAATCAATCATGCGGAGCAAGATGCAGCTGTTCCTGATGAAGCTACAGGAGACAGTCATGCAGAGCGACTATATGCAGAGCGAGCGAAAGAAGCGCATCAAGCCTTCGTCCTCAAGCGCAAATTTATCAGTGATTACATCAAGGCTGAATGGGGCATATCTCTACAAAGACTACAGCTCTATAGCCTCACGCTTATAAATCAATACAATAAAAATCATGAGTCAAGCGAGTCATAAACTATTATCCTTATTGGCTATTATCATTCTGTACTGCACTACTGGCTGTTCGTCTGATAGTGGCGTCTTCAGTGATAGTGCCTCCAAGCGCATTCAAGCGAGACAGGACTCTCTCCAGCAGGTACTCACAACGGCACCTAACGGTTGGGAAGCAATTTATTTTCCTCAAACAGACTCGCTCCTCTTCTCTGACCTAAAGACAGAGTTGAACATTCATAAATTCCCTAATGAACTAGGATATGGTGGGTTCTACTTCCAGCTCAAGTTCTCGCCCAATGGCTCGCTAATGATGAGAGGCGACTATACGGACGACTCTGCCCTCGAAAATCAAAACGTTCATTACGAACTTGGTCATAACTCGATGACACGCTTGTCATTCTCTACCGGTAATTATCTTACAAAGCTTATAGGCGACAAGTATCAAGGAGAGCTAGACTTTCTCTTTCAAGGCACAGATGCCGACGGCAGACTGATATTCGTGAGTCCTCGTTCTATCCGTCCTGCGAAAGCATACCTTATACTCAAGCGCATAGGAGAGAATCAGAATGACGAGCGACTTCAACAAGCCAGCAAGCACCGCAAGACATTTGAGAATATGCGCAATCCTCGCCTTAAGATACAGCAGGGTAGCCGCACTTACTTCAGCAGTGACCATATCATTAAGTATAGTACCCGAGGCGAGCTTACTAGCTACGGCATCAATCAAGTTGCCCAACGCTACGCCCTCTTTACTCAAGTTAGTCGCAAAGCAAACGTTCCCGATGGACCACCTCAAGGGATTATCGGCTTAGGCTCTGGCTATGTAGGTACTCCCGATGGCTTGACTTTCCTCTCTGGCATTCGTCTAGATGACAAAAATATATTCCGTGATTTCATCTTCCGCAACGGTGTATACGAGTGTGAGCTCGTGCGTGTGTATGACCCACTCTACCGCACAACTAGACTAGAGAGCAAGCACCTACACCCCGAAGGCGAAGAGACAGGTATCATCGCTACCATATACGATGACCCTAATGCTAAATACAAATATTACTAGAGTCATGAATAAATCTATTTTCAAAATATGCTTGCTTCCTTTGGTTTGCGCTTTTGTGGCCATGGCCTGCAATCGCACTCCTGTAGATATGCCAGAGGAAGACTATAATCAGCTATTTCCATTTAAGGGACTAGAGAAACCCGTTATCAACTACGAGGATATGCCCATACTCGTAGGAGACCCCGAGACAAGCCCCCAAGACTATGTCTATCAGGGCGTGACATTCCCTACCCAACGTAGCTATCAAGTAAGGCTAACTTACTCATTTGAGGAACCTGCAGATTTGGGCGATGGTGGTCTAAGACCACAGAGCTCTGTTCGCTCCAAGATAGTCATCAGATATGTAGGCGCAGATAAGCAACTACACGAACTGAGTACAGCTCGCGCGGTTTCGGGCGAAAATAAAATCAATAATGACGGCAAAGAGCACAGCCTTGAGTTTACGCTTACCTCTGGACAGCCACTCTATCTTGCTGTATCGGGTTATGCGGCTCGCTCTACGACAATATCAGCGAAGTTGGAAGCTCACTCTGAAGATGGCCTGTTTACTACGCCCATACTTAAGACGAAGCAAACCCAAAACTACGATGAAGGTGAGGCCTCTCTGCCAGCACCCTACTGCAAATACATAATCTTACCCTAACAATGACAAGATTTTCACGTGCAGTCTATCATCTTATTGTGATAGGACTATCTACTTTCATGACGTCTTGCTCCACTTGGACCAATGAGGTTATGGAGTCTCAATACCAATTCCCCATCGTTCCCGACCCGACGTATAACTTCAAACGTCAGGGACAGAGTAGCGTTAATATCCTCGAAGCTGAGCGAGCACGCACTGCCTCGGACGTTCTTTACAATCGTTTTCTCCGAACGTCTTATATCCTCAACAGCAAATCTTGGAATGAGCTAAACCGCTTATTTAGAGATGGAGGGAATAATGAAATTGCTCTAGAACCGATATTAGGAACTTCTCCTTTGGCTAAGAATAATCAAGAGGCTATTCGCAAAGACCTTAGCCGAAATCTTGAAGATGTAGCTACTGCGGGGGGCTTCGTTGATGGAAGTTATAGCCGAGAGCTACACGGCAGAAAAGCTCAAGCCCTTCAATCGGGATTTATTGGCTATAACCTCGGTGATGATGATAGAGTCTACGCCCTATCTAGTGGTCGTGTTCCTGCCGAGGAGTACAAGGGCATGATATTAGGTGCAGTCTTCCTCGATAAGGCTCTAGGCGAGTACCTAAATGCTGAAGAGCTACAGAATACAGAGCTTATCCAACGACACGAAGACCAAAAGCTAATCACTGGTCGTAACTACACAGAGCTAGAGCATCATTGGGACCTCGCCTATGGCTACTACAAACAGATACAGAAGCCCATTCTATCAAGTAATCTCCCCTACTTCAGAGGCTCGGAACTTAAGCTGGAGCAACTCTTTGCTCTTGGTCGTCTAGCTATTACGGAGTACCGATACCAAGAGGCTATCAGCCATCTAAAAGATATCCGTGAGCTACTCTCTCAAGTAGTCGCAGCACGTGCCATATATGAGCTGACTGGTCCCAATACGCTAGCAAACTTAAAGGAAGATAGGATTACAGCCTTCAGATTTATATCTCGAGGCTTAGGTCTAGTCTATGCCCTACAGTTTACACGCAAGAGAGAGGGTGAGAGTTATCTCAGCTATGCTCAAGTCGCAGAGCTCATGAAGAGTATCACGCAAGACCCCAAAGGTCTATGGTCTGAGCAACTAGAAACCAATCTAAATAAACTATCTAATGAAATCCGAGCTATCTATAAGCTCAAATAATAAGTATTCATTCTTTTAACTTCAAATAAAAAACATGTATTCACGTAAATTAGTATTAGCAGCTCTAGCTGGTGGACTCTTGATGACGACCACCCTATCTGCTCAGCGAAACTA
>RBKG01000022.1 GCA_003640335.1 Porphyromonas sp. | reverse complement strand
AAGTTTGACATCACCTATCGGTCCGCTTCTGTGCTTGCCGATAATGAACTCGCCAACCCCTCTAGCATCTGTGCCATCTGCCAACTGCTCCATCTTGTAATACTCAGGTCTATGAAGGAAGCAAACAATATCTGCATCTTGCTCAATAGACCCAGACTCTCGGAGGTCGCTAAGCTGTGGGCGTTTGCTGTTAGCATCGCCAGCCCTGCTCTCTACATTTCGGTTAAGCTGTGATAGTGCTATGATGGGTATGTTTAGTTCCTTGGCTAGCATCTTGAGGTTGCGAGAAATGATACTCACTTCTTGCTCACGACTGCCGAATTTCATCCCACTAGCGTTCATCAGCTGTAAGTAGTCAATGATAATCAGCTGAACCCCTTGCTCTCTGACTAGTCGCCTTGCCTGCGTTCGTAGCTCAAAAACTGACAAGCTAGGCGAGTCATTCACGTATAGCGGAGCCTCGTTAAAGCCTGCTTGAGCTTGTACGAGCGTTCGCCACTGATAGTCGCTGAGCTGTGCGTTCTTGATGGTTTGCCCGTCAATCTCGCATATATTGCTTAGTAACCTCTTCATCAGCTGTACTCCGCTCATTTCAAGGTTGAACACTGCTACTGGTATGCGAGAGCGTAAAGCCATATTGGTTGCCATTGAAAGGACAAAGGCCGTTTTACCCATCGCTGGACGAGCTGCGATAATGATTAAATCGCTCTTCTGCCATCCTCCTGTCATTAGGTCTATACCGTTGAAGCCCGAAGGCAGGCCCGATAAACCGCCACTTCCATTGAGGACTGCTTTGTAGGTTCGCTCTATCTCCGCTAATGTCTCTGCGCTTAGCGTCATTGCGTCCTTGTGCTTGGTAGCCTCCTTGTTCGTGGCTAGGTCAAAGAGCATTCCTTCTGCCCTCTGCATCTGCTCTCCGACATCTTCGCTGTCGTCATAGGCGTCTTGCATTACTCGGCTAGCGAACTTGATTAAGCCTCTGCTCTTCGCCTTTTCGGCTATAATCTTTGCGTGGTACTCTAGAGAGCTAGAGCCGAGTACACGAGTAGTCAATTCGCTGACATAAGCCACACCGCCAACGGCATCTAGGTTTCCTTGGCTCTTGAGCTTGCTAACAACCGAAAGTAAATCTATCGGTGCTTGCTGGGTGGCAAGTTCAGAGATAGCGTTGTAGACCATCTTGTTTTTGCCGTCATAAAAGCACGAGTCATTGAGCACGCTCACTACTCTAGGGTAAGCGTCTTTCTCTTGGAGAATAGCCCCAAGAACGGCACGCTCAACCTCAATATCCTGCGGAATTACTCGCCCTTCAATGGGTATAATCTCTTCCGCCACTTTATACTGCTTAGCCATTTGCCTTACTTAGTTGTTGAGTTAGTATTGTTGGTTGTCTGAATGATTGCCTCGTTTCAGCTTCGTAGTAGCCACAGAGTATAAAGGTCGTTCTCTCAATCATCCTATCAGAAGCCCTAGTCCCATAGGCATCCTCAATTTCAGCAGGTCTTAAGTTCGTTGTCATAATCAGCACCCCATCTTCATTGTAAAGGTGTTCAATGCTCTCTTCTACTTGGCTACTGATATTGCCATACCTGCGTCTATTCTCTTCTCGCCCTACGTCATCAATGAATAGATTTAGGTAGCTTGAATGCCGTATGTTGTCGGGAACGTCCTTTGCGCTGAACTCACTAATAATTTGTGTACCCCCTTTATATCTCAGCACCTCAGACAAGGTGCGATAGATAGCGCATATAGCACGTGCAAGCACTGTCTTACCTGTGCCAGTAGGACCACAAAGAACTAGCCAGCGTGTAGGCTTCATCAGCCATAAGACGGCCGTTTCGTGCCACTTCTCAATTATAGGTTCTTTGCCTAGAATAATCTCTAGAGACTTTACGAGTAGTGCCTTTGCTTGGTCGTACTCCAAAGCCCAAGTAAACCTCTCCTTCTTGCCGTACCTCTCACCGAGATACTCGCTAAGAAGTTCGTCTATTGTTTTCATCGGTCTTTTTGTTTTTATTGGTTATGCGTTTTGCTGGTTGGCTATCTCCTCCAAAGTCTTTTTTTGTTGATGGCTATTGTCAAGTATTGCGGTGCTGTTTGGTCTATTATTCTTGCCTTCGTGTAGTTTTTTATACATACCCTCGTAAGACTTAAGGCAGTTCTCATCACTAGAGAATAGCCAATCAAAGTTGGCTATCCAGCCATCTTTGCCCTTGCCTCGGCAATAGCGAGAAAGAGTTACCCCCTCTATCGTCTTGCGTAGCCATTGAGATACAGCTTCAGTGTCTTCTAGACTTATGCCTGCACTTTCTAGACGAGATAGTACTAGGTCTCTTCTGCTTCCCTGCATCACAGCGATAGCCTGCATAGGCTCGGAGACAGTATTGTTCCAAATGCGCATAGCCTCGCTTGTGGCAAAGCCTTCAAAATCATTTTCACTCTCACGCGCATTTGTTGTTGTTGTAATATTCTCTTCTATTATATTCTCTTCTATTATATTAGCTTGAGGTGTGCTTGAGCACTGCTTAGGTTCTGCTTTAGCACTGCTTAAGGTGTGCTTAAGGTCTGCTTGAGGTGTGCTTAAAGTCTGCTTAGGTTCTGCTTTCTTTTTTTTAGCCTCAGCCCCCTTTTTCCCTGCTTCAACTTTGGCCTCCCTTGCATCGTCTTTGAGATTCATATCTTCTAGAAGTCGTCTAGAGTACAGGAGCTTGCCCCGATTTTCATCGGTGGCAAAATCAAATAACCTAAAGTCTTCTATGATACTCTTGATTTTATTGGCGTCGCTTCGTAGGTCATAGGCTATAAGGTTATAATCACAGACACACGAGTAATTGTCGCTTTCTCTCAATCTCTCAATCAATGCCCAGTATAAGCCGTAACCCTCCCAGCCGTGCTTCATCCTAAGAGCGAGTATTTTCTCATCCTGTCGGGCGTTGCAATCATGTTGGAAGTAGTACGATTTATCTTTCATTGGTTCGGAGTATTAGAAATTATGCTTGTTAAATCTTCGTTTGAGCTTACGAAGGAGATTAGCCCCTCGTCGCTTCTTATTGTATAGGTAGTTGGTAGGTGCTTTGCAGTCCTGCACGGCCCATTCTGCTAGGTCGCACAGGAGCGCAAAGTCCACATCGCTTATCCTTTTCATTATGCCGTCTGCTTAGGCTTATTGAGGCTTACTTTCAGATAGCCCTTGCG